>NZ_SIJC01000007.1 GCF_010078385.1 Chengkuizengella sediminis | reverse complement strand
TCTTTGTTACATGTTATATCCGGGTTCCCAAAAGTTTAAAACTTTTGAGCTATTTGTTTGGATTCCTGAAAATCTTTCAGGTCTCCTTAAGTTCACTCGTTATTCAGTTTTCAAGGTGCAATTCTTTCTCTTAAGTGCCGTCGTTCTGTTTTGACAGCGACTAGATTATCATAACATTTTCGATCAATTCTTGTCAATAATTTTTTTGAAAAATGATGTCCAAATCACTCTTCGAATCTATTAAACTCTTACTTGCTACTTCTCATGTTTATTTGCCTTCCGAAGCAGCGAAATTAAATTTATCACAGAATCATACAGCCTGTCAATAATATTTAGGAAAAAAAATAACATTGCAATAAAGTAAGTTTTTTTAGAATGTTCAGATAATAACTCGAACCATTGAATGACTGCACTTTTCTTGATCTTATTATTATGAATCTGTATATTAGACTTAACCATTTGTAAGGAATTTATGAATTAAAAATATTAACAATGAGGTACTAATATGATTTATGAATACAACGGAAAGAAACCTTCGATCGATAAAAGTGTATATCTAGCTGATTACGTAACGGTTACTGGAGATGTAACTATCGGTGAGGAAAGCAGTATATGGTTTAACACAGTAATTAGAGGTGATGTTTCTCCAACAATCATTGGTAAAAGGAGTAATATACAAGACAATTGTACTTTACATCAAAGTCCAGCTTATCCACTTATTATTGAGGATGACGTTACGGTTGGGCATCAAGTTATACTTCATAGCTGTAAGATTAGAAACAAAGCATTAATTGGGATGGGATCCATCATTTTAGACGGCGCAGAAATAGGAGAAGGAGCATTTATAGGGGCGGGAAGTCTTGTTTCACAAGGGAAAAAAATCCCCCCAAACTGTTTAGCTTATGGTAGACCTGCAAAAGTAGTTCGAGAATTAACACAAAGTGATATAAAAGATATGAAAAGAATTCAAGAAGGATACGTTACTAAAGGGAAATATTATAAATCCATAACCCCTTCTGATTAGTATTAAAGTTGTAACATTATTTTCGCTTGTTTCAATTGTACTGCTCTAATATAATATTGAATAGAGATAATATTGTTTTGGAAAATAAATTACAGGTGAACTTTTATTAATGATGAGAAGAGGATTAAAAAATGTTTCTAAAATCAAGTAAAATTAACGAATTACGTTTATGGGGGCTTTTATTGACTTTAGGCGGTATGGGGATCATGATTATTGGTACTGGTGGTATGTTATTATGGGGTAACTTAGGTAAATATATCATTTCAATTCCTTTTATGATTATAGGTACAATTAGTTTGCTGGGTAGTGTAGCTGTATACTTCTGGGCTGGAACACTTTCTACAAGTTCAATTACATTGGAATGTCCAGAGTGTGGAAAAGCAACTCGCCATATTGGTAAAACGGATCGTTGTATGCATTGCAGAACCATTCTTACATTTGATAAAAACAAAGCAGAAAAAGATCAAGAACAATAATAAATGTAGTCTAATGTAATGTAATGAATAAAATATAAAATAAGGCTGTCCAACTCTCTACTGAGAAAATTGGGCAGCCTTTTTAGTTGATTCTCAAAGGTTCACTTTATAAGTTTCTTCAATACTTATGGTCTTTTGTTAAGTGTTTTGTCGATAGCATCCCAAATATCTGGTGTTTCAAAACCTCTTCTCCATGAAGCTATGCCTGCTAAATTATACTTTTTCACAATTTCAGAACGTGCTTTTATGGAAACAACATCTTCTAACCAAATCTTATATGTCGCATTTCCTTCTTTATATTCAACATAATTTTGCCCTACATCTTCTTTATACTGTACATCTAAGTTTTTATCCTCAATCATCTGAAGTGCTGTTTCCATAAACAATGTTTTTGATGAAACAGATGTATTACCATCTACCACTTCTTCCGTCCATAAACGAGTATAAAAAGGTACACCTAAAAGTAGTTTCTCAGCAGGTACCCGATCCTCGTTTATAATGTCTACGATACCTTTTTCAACCCATGGCAAGGATGCAACCGATCCAGCAACTGGACTTGAAGCCCAATGTTCATCATATGTCATAACCATCATATAGTCTACAACTTCACCCAAGGCTTTCCTGTCATAAAATAACGACCACATTTCACTTCCACCTCGAATGGTCACATCAATAGAAACAACAAGATTTTGTTCATGTAAAATAGGTGTAAGTTCACGCACAAATTGAGTAAGATTTTCTTTGTCTTTTAAATATACATTTTCAAAATCGATATTAATCCCTTGTAAATCATATAATTCAGCATAACTTACAAGCTGTTTGATCATATTCATACGGGTTTCATAATTGGATAAAGCGGCACTTGTCCAATCTGGATCAAAATTATTACTGAACAAAGCCCATACTTGATAACCTTGTGAATGTGCCCAATTTACATATTCAGTATCCGCTTTATTTTCAATGTTCCCTGACTCATCCAAAAGATGGAACCATGTTGGGCTTATTACATTCAAACCTGGCATATTACCGATAACAGAAGTATCCGTTTTTTTATTATAAACGGCTTCCCAGGTTAAATTAATTTTTTCTCCTAATGGGTTCCAAACTAAAGTTGATTTTTCTTTTATTTGATCAGGTATAATCTCAAGCACATCTAGTAAGATATATTGTTCTTCCAAATAACCTCTATAACCACTTTCCAGCTGCACAAAATACCAACCATTTGGTTTTTCTTCTAAAACCATAACCTTATCATTTATGGAAATATCATATAAAATAGATGCTTTTATAGTAGGTTCTGTTCGTAAAGGGATACTTACCTCTGCCTGATCTTGGCTAACAACATTCCCCCATTGAATCGAATCCCCCGCATTCCATATTAATACTGCATTTGTCTCCTCTGACTCTACTACTTTTAAATTATAAAACTCCAATAGATGATAGATTGGAAAATAGATCGTATCGTCAATAATCTCAATTGGAAATTGCAATGTATACGGATTTTCATTTATCATTGCACTCAACTGATCTGTTTTGAAATGAATGACTTGTTTGTCTGTTGTAATGATCACTGACCCAGTATCTTCTTCAAACCTAATGTTTGGATCAATGTGTTCTTTGACGAAATCCAGCGGAACTTTTAATCCTTTATCATTGCCTAAAGCAGAATGAGGCTGTAATTCATTCTGATAGAAAATAGGTTGGGCTAAACCATTAAAATCTTCCATAACTCTATCAGAAGAAGGTTGTCCTGATAACCAGCTTTGATAGAACACATATGAAAAAAATATAATAACAGACAATAATAAACTAAATAAGATCATTCTAAATAGTATGTTACGTTTTTTCTTTTTAGTTGAAATTTTAAACTGATTCAATCCATCCACATCCTATGTCTGAAAAATAAAAAGACGTAAGGTACCTCTTTGTTGAAAAAAAGAAGAACCAACACGTCTTATATTAAATGATTTTACTGTTAAAATAAATGACAAATTATGCTTCACTACATTGTTGACAAGTACCATGCACTTCCATTCTATGATGTTTAACAATAAATCCTGTTTTTTCAGATGCAATTTCCTCAATTTGATAAAGAGGAGGAGAGTGAAAATCAACAATTTTACCACAATCATCACAAATCGCATGATAATGTTCATCTACATTAGCATCAAACCTGCTAGCACCATCACCAAACGTCAATTCACGTACTAAACCAGCATCTAAAAATACTTTTAAATTATTATATATAGTTGCAACACTCATATTAGGAAACTGTCCACCAAGCGCTTTGAAAATCTCATCTACACTTGGATGTGTATCTGTATTCAACATAAACGTAAGGATCGCATGTCTTTGCGGTGTCATACGAACACCACTAGTTTTTAATTGCTTTAAGGCATGTTCTAATTGGGACGTCATAATCCCTTACCGCCTTTCTATTTGATCATAAGTTATTATATCTATAATACGTTTGATGTTAACTTTTTGTCAACGTTTGAGATATTTTAAAGCTCTAGATCCCACTTTTTCACAATAACTGAACCATTGGAAGTATATGCAGCTATTTTATGTTCACCAGTGCCAACTATTCCTCCCATAAGCTTCTTATCGATATAAAAAGGAAAATCACTAGAAAACCCTCCTGCATTCGACTCCGCTCTAAAAGTAAAATCTTCATTTTCAGGTAATATGACCTCTATACTTTGATTTGTAGTATCTAAATACCAGCTTCCATCAACAACTTGAGACTTCACTTTAATTCCGCCATTTGTTGTATCCGCTGTCACTTCATCGTATACTTCAACCAATGTTATTGATCCATTTGTTGTATCAGCCTCAACCTTTCCATCAATCATTTCTCCCTCTATTTTACCATTTGTAGTATCAGCACTGAAGTTTCCAACAATATCCTTAGCAAAAACATTTCCATTTGTTGTATCAAGCACTGTATTACCACCTATGGAATAAACCTCAATATTCCCATTTGTAGTATTAGCGATTACCTTGCCATCTATGTTAGTAATATGAATGTCTCCATTTGTTGTATCCACTTCTAAATAATTAAGTACTGAAACATCAGTAACTATAGAAGAACCATTTTTCATTTTTAATTGAATATCAATTGCTCTTGATTCTGGTACATGTATAACTAAGTTAATTTTAGGTTTATATTTCAGTCCAAATTTATAATACTCTTTTCCCTTTGCAAATACTTGTAAAGTATTCCCTTCACTCCACTCAAGTTTGGACTCATTTACTATCTTTTTTGCATTTTCTTGATCCATTTTAGAGACGTATATCGTTGTTTCAAATTTGAAATCTTGTTGATCAGTAGGTTTTATATCAATCTTTCCATTTAAATTTTCAATATATAATTTATTTGTATTTTCGGAAAAAGATATCATTTCAGCTTCTTTTTCAAATTTCATATCATTTTCAGTAGCAGAACGATAATTAACCCATTCCAATTGATTTAATACAGATACAGGAAAACCTGAAGTTAATCCAGAAAGGGCCAACACAATAATTAAACTTAATATAACAGACTTTATATCTATTTTGACATCTCTATCATTATTATTTTTCAATTGAAATAATAAGTATTCTATTCCAAAAGAAATGATAATAAATGGCCACCATTGTATTATCTCTTCCACATATGTCGTATCTCTTGTTTGATCCATGAGCAATGCTGCCCCAACAAGTACTAACAACAAGGCTGCTGTATATCTACCCACCTTTATCATAAAAATTCACTCTCCACCTCATTATTGATTTTTTTTCTTCAATTCACTAAAAAGCAATAGTCCTCCTGCCAGAATTAAAGCAATACCACCTAAATAGGAACCGAAAAAATCAAACACAATACTCAACCAAGATGGTTTATTGCTGATAATAAAAAGTAGTGTACCAGCTGCTATTAACATATAACCAAATGTCTTTCCGTCTCTTACATTCACATTTGTATCCTTTGAAGCACCTTGTGAATTAATCATATCTGCTGTTTGCAAAGCATCAAATATATTATAAAAATATATAACTGGAATAACAAAAGATAGTAACACAATCAAAGGAACATTTGAATCCTCAAAATTCATACCTAGTGAAACAATGAATACGATGTCTATGGCTAAAAGCAGCATAAACATAACCCCTCTTTGCATTAAACCTAAATAAAAATGCCCCATCCCTGGTAATAAAAATGCTAATAACCCCGTTACAAATTTATTTTTATATTTCGTAGTTTGGAAAGGAATAGAGTCTGAATTCATTTGTTGTTTATGCTGATGTATTCTTTGCTCGATAAAATCGTCCATCTTTTCCTGTTGTGGCTGAGTATCCCCAGGTAATTCATGTTTTTCCATACTTAACCCTCCTTAAATTTATTGATTGACTATCTGTGAAATTTTTGTAGAAATCATATTAAAAAATTCAGAACCATATGTGATGGCACCATTTACTGTATCATGTACTTCCATACTAAATTGTTCAGGATTCATCTGTATAAATGTAGAAAATATTCCCTCGGAAATAAAAAAGTAAGTCGCCGCACTTGCGATAATAATATGAATGGCTTCATTTCTTTGTTTAAATTGTTTGTGGATATTTACTTTCTTTTTTGAACCCATCTCTTTCGTATGAAGCATAACATCATCTATGAAACTTGGAGATGTTTCAAATATGGGTAATGAATTCAATTGTTGCTCTAAATCTTCAAACTGTTCTTGATTGGACTTTTGAGTTTTCCTGAACATGACTATCCACCTCCATCCACTTTTGCCTTAATCTTTTTTTACCTCTATACAATCGAGTTTCTACTGTTTTTATTGGGAGTTGCATAATTTCAGCTATCTCAGAACAAGAAAACTCCTTCAAATGATGTAAATAAATAATAATGCGGTATTTATCGGGTAGCTCGTTAATAAGTTGATGTACCATTTCCTGTTTTTCTTTGATTATCGTTTTTGTTTCTGGTTCTTCATTAGAATCTGTTAATAATTTATCCTTAGTTTCATCCAGCCAAGCAACAACTGACTTTCTTTTTTGAGACCTGCGATGATCTATTACAAGGTTCACAGTTAAACGATATAACCAAGTTTTAAATTTTGAACTTCCTTGGAAAGAAGAAAGTGTTCTAAATAACTTAATAAACACTTCTTGAGATAAATCTTCAGCGGTTTCACGATGTCCAATCATTTGAAATATAAGCGTAAAAATATAATTTTTATGCCTTTCCACCAACAAACGATAAGCTTCATTTTTACCCCTTTGAATTTGTTTTACAAGCTGTTCATCTGTTAGTTGATCCATCGCCTCACCACCTTATTCCATTTCATTTAACTGATGAATTTTTAAAATACAGTTTCTCTTTTTCCTTAATTATATACTTAGACGTATTTTTTTTCGGCTCCACTTCAAAATTTTAAAAAAATAAAAATATTTTCAATAACCCGAATAGGTACTAGTGAAAAATAGTACTTATAGATCGTTTATTTATTAGGTATTTCACAACTATTTTATATGCTACCTGCCATTGCTTATTTTTCGAATAAAAACAAAGGAATCATGCAAGGGTTAATCGCTAGTGCTACCATCACATTTCTTTTAATGCCGCATGTTTCGGGATTTTCATCTTATCATTTTAGACTGAATTCACAATTTAAATACAGGCACAATGCCTAAATTACTACATACCATAAATTATCGCTAAATGAAGGAGGAATAAAATTGACTTTACCTAAAGTTCCAAATTTTGATCCCAAAATCACTATAGATCGTGAAAAAGCGATTGATTTGTTATTAACTTCTATCGCTATGGAGGAAATAGGTCTATCTCATATCATTAATGCCGAGGGTGAAAAAATCCAAGCTGTTGTTGACAATTTTAAACAAAGTGACCACTCTGATATTACAAACTTAATTTATGTAAATACCAATGTTGCAGATACCTTAAAACGAGTCATTCAAAAGCAAATTCTACTTGACTTTAAACTTGATGACGTTAAGGAATTAATTGAAGGTTTAGACGTAGAGTAAGTTTTTTCACACTTTGTTTATGAGTTTCATACATTATATAAACAACATAAGATTTATCACTTGGTATTTAATATATTATGTTGTTTAAGTTTTGTACTGTTAAGTTTTCAATTGTCACTTGTCAAAAATTTCAATTCCACTCCAAAACAAAAAACCGCTTCTCCTTTCATTAGGAACTAGCGGTTTTTTGCTTTTCTGTACTTTACTTTGTGGGATTAATCTAGACTTTCTTTAATAAGTTTGTTCACTAATCCAGGGTTCGCTTTCCCCTTGGTTTCTTTCATGACTTGTCCTACTAGGAAACCAATCGCCTTTTGTTTCCCTGCTTTGTAATCAGAAACAGATTGAGGATTTTTTTCAATGATTTGCTCAATGATGGATTTAATTGCTCCTTCATCACTGATCTGTACTAAACCTTTTTCCTCAACAATCGTTTGAGGCGCTTTGCCAGATTCAATCATATCTTTGAATACTTGTTTGGCTATTTTGGAGCTAATCGTTCCTTTTTCAATTAAACCGATCATTTCCCCTAATCCTTTACCAGTCACTTTTACGTCAGGTAATTCTAAATTATTAGCATTTAAATACCCTAACAAATCACCCATCATCCAATTTGATACTGATTTTGCATCCCTTGTATACTGTATACTTTCTTCAAAGAAGTCAGCTAAATGTTTTGAAGAAGTCATGACCTCTGCATCATAACTCGGTAAATCAAATTGCTCAGTATATCTTTTTTTACGTGAATCGGGCAATTCAGGAATTGAAGCTCTTACACGTTCTTTCCATTCATCATCAATGTACATCTGCACGAGATCAGGATCTGGAAAATATCGATAATCATGAGATTCTTCTTTTCCACGCATCGAGAAGGTTTTACCCTTAGACTCATCCCAACGTCTCGTTTCTTGTACTACCGCTTCGCCACTGGTGATCACATCTGCTTGACGCCATTCCTCGTATTCTAATCCTTTTTTGACACCACTAAATGAATTCATATTTTTCAATTCCGCTCTAGTACCAAATTCTTCTTGTCCAAAAGGACGAAGACTTATATTCGCATCACAACGTAAGGAGCCCTGCTCCATTTTCACATCAGATACATCACAATATTGAATAATCGCTTTTAATTTTTCTAAATAAAGTCTAGCTTCTTCAGGAGAACGAAGGTCTGGTTCTGATACAATTTCAACAAGTGGAGTACCTACACGATTAAAATCTACCAATGATGCGTAACCACCATCAACATGTGTTAATTTACCTGCATCCTCTTCCAAATGAAGTCTAGTGATTCCAATTCTTTTGGTTTGCCCATCTATTTCAATATCAATCCAACCATTTTCACCAATCGGCTTATCAAACTGAGAAATTTGATACGCTTTTGGGGAATCAGGATAAAAATAATTTTTTCGATCAAATTTACTTTCTGTTGCAATTTCACAATTTAGAGCCATCGCTGCTTTCATTGCAAACTCAACTGCTTTTTTATTTAAAACTGGCAATACCCCGGGGTAACCTAAACAAATTGGGCATGTATGTGAGTTTGGAGGAGCTCCAAATTCAGTGGAACATCCGCAAAAGATCTTGGAATTTGTATGCAATTCTACGTGGACCTCTAATCCAACTACGGTTTCGAATTTTGGTTCAGACATTTCATTTCCTCCTTCCTAAAGCTGTGGTCGCTTTTGATGAAATTCTGTACTCTGCTCGTATGCATGTGCAACCCGCAATACGGTAGATTCATCAAAAGCTTTCCCAATAATTTGTAATCCAACAGGTAAACCATCTGCAAAACCACATGGTACACTGATTGCAGGAACACCCGCCAAACTAACTGGTATTGTACAAATATCATTTAAATACATCGTTAATGGATCATCGATTTGTGATCCTAATTTAAATGCTGTCGTTGGGGCAGTAGGACCAATGACAACATCAAATTTTTCAAATACTTTATCAAAATCTTGTTTAATTAATGTACGAACTTTTTGAGCTTTTAAATAATAAGCATCATAATATCCAGAACTTAATGAATAAGTCCCAAGCATGATTCTACGTTTTACTTCTTGACCAAATCCTTCACTGCGTGATTTCAAATATACATCTAATAAATTGTCTGGATTCTCTGTTCTCTCACCATAACGTACACCATCAAATCTTGCCAGATTTGAAGAAGCTTCAGAAGATGCAAGTAAATAATAGGTTGCTACTGCATATTCTGTATGTGGAAGTGAAACTTCTTCCCATTCGGCACCTAAACCTTCAAGAACATTTAAAGCTTTAATAATTGATTCCTTTACTTTTGGATCGATACCTTCACCCAAATACTCCTTAGGTACGCCAATTTTTAAACCTTTGATGTCCCCTGTCAACGCACTAAGATAATCAGGAATATCCACATTGGCTGAAGTCGAATCCATAACGTCGTATCCAGCTATTGTTTGTAAAACGTATGCATTATCCTCTACATTTTTAGTAATTGGACCAATTTGATCTAATGAAGAAGCAAAAGCAACAAGTCCAAAACGGGAAACTAAACCGTAAGTTGGTTTTAAACCAACTACCCCGCAATAAGCTGCTGGCTGTCTAATGGAACCCCCTGTATCTGATCCTAGTGCAAAATAAACCTCGTCCGCTGCAACCGCTGCTGCCGATCCACCGCTAGAGCCTCCTGGTACATACTCCGTATTCCATGGATTATGAGTAGGATGGAAGCTTGAATTTTCGTTGGAGCCCCCCATAGCAAATTCATCCATATTTATTTTTCCAATCGTAACGGATTGAGCTGCTTTTAACTTTTTCATTACTGTAGCATCGTAGATAGGATCAAAATTTGATAAAAATTGACTAGCACAAGTCGTTCTTAACCCTTCTGTAACAATATTATCTTTAATACCCGCAGGTAAACCAAATAATAAACCTCTTTCGCTCCTATGTTCTAAAAGCTCGTCCAATTTTGCAGCAGATGTTCTTGCATTCTCTTCATCTAATGTTAAAAAAGCTTTCACCTTTGAATCTACCTTTTGAATTCGATCAAACGATTCATTCACTAATTCTGATACTTTTAATTGTTTATTAACTAGTTGATTATGTATGTCTTTTAACCGATTATGAAATAAAGACACAGTAAAGCCTCCTTCCAAAATGAACCTTTTGTTTATATGTTTTATTCGAGTACTGCAGGCACTTTAATTTGACCATTTTCTTCTTCAGGAGCATTGTGAAATACTTTTTTGAGTGGTAAAGATTCACGTGTCACATCCTCACGCATCACATTCGTAAGTTCCAATACATGTGTTGTAGGTTGAATGTTCTCCGTATCTAATTCATTCAGTTTTTCTGCATACTGTAATATGGCATTTAATTGTTTTGTAAATTGATCCTTTTCTTCATCATTTAATTCAAGACGAGCTAATTTAGCCACGTGATCCACATCTTTGATGGATATGCTCATATTAATCCCCCTATCCCTAAACCACTACATCCTTAGTAGTAGTATAAAATACTTTAAGTCATTACATCATTATAGCTTACTTGTTTTTTTAACTCAATCCTGTGTGTGGGAGGGTTATTTTTCTAGTTCATAATAACCTCTTTCATTGGTATATGAATATTTATTGTCACTCCATAATCAGCTGAAGTATCTATTTCCAATGTTCCTCTAAGTAACATCACCCGCCCCTTCATTTGTTCCATACCTATACCATTTGATTCCCCATACTCCAAGTCCTTTCCAGTTTTAAAATGACTTTCTATTCCAACTCCGTCATCCTCATACTTCAAGTTTATAAAATGATCTATAACACTTAAACTAAAGGTTACTATGGAAGCCTTAGAATGTTTTTTTGCATTGTTTAATAGCTCCTGAATGATTCTAAAAATATGTGTTTTGGTTTGTAAATCTGTTGACTCTTCAATCGAATTAGACTCCGCGAAAAAGAATAACTCAAATTCACAATTGTATTCTTCCTTGTCCAGCATCGTTTGTATTGTTTTAATAAGACCAATATCTTTTAATAAGTAAGGACTTAATTCAAAACAGCTTTGACGTAGATTCACATTGATCATCTCTATAAATTCAATCATACTATCCAACTGTTTCTGATCCTCTAAACTCATCACATATTTCTCAGCTATAGAAACAAATCTTCTTTTCAGAAAAAATAAATCCTGCATGGTTGTATCGTGAAGGTCGGAAGCAATCCGTACCCTTTCTTCCTCTTGTAACTCAAACATAATTTTACGGAACCATTGAATTTCTTTAGCCTCCTGGTTTGTTGGAAGGTTAAAGGCGAATTTCTCTAATTTTTGCGTTAATTTACGTATTAAATGAATATTCTCCAAACTAACAGCTAGATAAGTGGTAATCAATTTTAACCACTGAATTTCTTCTTTACCTAGCAATGTATTGTTTTTCTTCCTTGTCAGAATTAAATAACTTGTATATTCTTCATGATGGTTTATTTCTAAACATGTATATGAAGAATGCTCAAAAAGTGCAGGTGAATGCAACAACTTTTCAATTTCGTTAATATTTATTTCTCCTTCATAAACCATTTCAATCTTTTCATCTTTATATTTAAATAGAATAGCACCACCAAAAACTTCTAATGTTCCAGTTATATCAACTAATATCATATCTTTCAATTCTCGAAAACTTGAAATAGAACCTAGTCTTTGGGAAACCTTCTTTAACATAGACTGTAAATAATATTTTTTAGGGAAAATAAACTTTTCCATTTTTGTCGTATAGTACTCTGTTGCGTATAAAATCCAAGAAACTAAAACTAAGGATGATAAAAATAAAAATAATATGGGTTTCACAGCTATTTCATCATAAAATATTAGGGCATAAAACCCTGTAAAGAAACCACTTGGTAAGAGACCTAATAAAATTGAAAATAAAAACCGACGCAAAACTAAACCGATATCGAATATTTGATTGGATGCAATCAAATATGCAAAAAATATTGGGAGCAAGAGTAAAAACAAGCTTGAATAAATGAAGTCAATAATAACTCTACCAGTTAATAATTCAGGGACTATGGATAGTAGGATAAAAGGGGAAAAAGATACGATCAAACAAACCCACACACTTTTAATGATTGATGTAAAATGCGTCGTTTTATCCTTACAATATTTCAAATAAACATACGATAGAAACGAGATATTAATCAAAAAAGCAATGGTAAAAAATATTAATGTGAATATACCATTAAAAGGTACGGCGATATAAGATAAGGAAGGGATAAATCCTAGAAGTCTAATCAAGGCTACTACAATGATAATCGCATACAAATAATCTAACAGTTTGCTCGAAAGAGTTATGTTTCCTTTTTCTTTAAAAAACACGAACAAAAAATGAAAAAATACTACTTGTAAAACCATCATAAAGGTTGTGATTAAATAGCCTCCAATCATGTCTGCTCTGATAGAAGCTCCTAAACTAAACCAGATAATGGCTGCGGAAAGAAAAAAATAGGCTAACATGCGAGCTGATTGTGATATGCTAGCCTTTAAATATATCAAAATAGCCAAAGACAAACAAATTAACCCAGCTAAAAGCGCAGTGACATCATCTACAACAATCGTATTTTTATCTAAAATAATCTCTTGTACTAAACCATCAATTAATACGGTGATCTCATGAGCTTGTTCTATTGAATTAGATTTTATTATAGTTGGAAAATGATCTGGAGCTTGATCATTCACTTTTAAAATTCGATCCCCTACTTGAAGATCAAACTTAGCACTTGCACCAGTATCATAAATTGTTTTTACAAGCCAATGATGTTGCTCATTTTGTTCTACTTCTATACCAATAAAAGGATATCGAAAAGTTATAATTAAGCACCACAATAAAGAGATGAATAAAATGAATAATAAACTTCCTTTTAAAACATTTTTCATAAAAATATCCCCTTATACCAATGATTTTAATTAAGTTAAAAAAACCTTTTAATTCTAAAGTTTGGAAACTATTACACCTGCATTTTACCAAACAAAAAAGAGATTGTATATTAACAAGCGGGTGCAACCTCTTTTTTTATTTAAAAAAATAGACCATCCTGAAAAGGAGGTCTATTAAATAAAGTTAAATTACAACTTCGATCTATCATATATCTAAGAAAGCTTACTATTATATCCAAGCTTTCAAATGAACCTGCTTCAAAAATTCATCGTGGCTCAGTGGGTTTTCTTTGGACTCATCTGTTGTATCTATATGATTCCCATTCATCACTTTATTGAACAGTTCTTCATTTTTTGTGGCTAGCGCAAAATCTATCAAAGCTTCTCTTTCTACTTTTTCAGCTTCTCTTCTTAATAATACTTCTTCCGTTTCTATATCACATGCTGGAACATATATATGTTTTCCAGATTTGGGTACTCGCAACACAAAGTCAAATGCATTGTCAGGATTTTTATCAACTGCAATGATATATCCATATGATCCTACGGGAAGGTTTTGCTCAAATTTATCTTCTACTATCACTACTTTTTGTCCTAATCGAAACATATTCCTTCCTCCCATCTATCATTTTGATTTATTTACAATAGTAATATTTATTCTATTATGTTACTAAAAATTAATAGGCATGTCCAATTGATGCTATGTTTGAGAAAATAAATGAAATTCAGTATAATTTATGTAAGATTTTTAAAAATATATGAAATATGGGGTAGATGTATGATTTCCTTTTATAGAAAGTATTACAAAACAGCCATTGATATTGGACTTGTTGTGTTAACTGTTTTTTTAACGATGTGGGTTTTTAGTTATTTGTACAAGATAGCTGCACCAGTCTTTTTCTCCTTTTTTATTTTCCTTATCATTGAACCTTTTGCCCGTTTTCTAAACCGAAAAGGGATAAAAAAATCAATTGCTACTGCTATATCCATGCTTTTATTTATTTTAGTGGTTTTGGGAGCTTTTATTGGTGGAGGAGCATTGTTTATAAATCAAATGGAGTCCTTCACAAGTAAAATATTTGAATACCAAGTCATTATTCAAGATGAAATCATTGCACAAGTTGAATTTATTAGTTCAGAATATCAGGCACTCCCAGATAATATAACGGATCAAATTAAAAGCTACGCTTCTACAATCACAGAAAAAGGAGCGCAATTAGCAGAATGGTTTCTAATTAGCCTCACAGCCATACTCTCTTCATTTTCATCATTTATAGTGAACTTTTTTATTGGTTTAATATTAGCTTATTTTTTAAGTGTTGAAATTGCAGATTGGAAATCAGTAGCCAAAGAAAAAACGCCGAATACATTTAAGTCAGCATTTTACTTTTTAAAAGATTATGTACTAAAAGGAATTGTAAGTTACATAAAAGCACAGTTTAAATTAATTAGTCTTACCTTTGTTGTTATATTTATTTCGTTGTTAATCTTTGGAGTTAATAATGCTTTTTCAGTTTCCTTGTTAGCTGCCGTTTTTGATTTATTACCTTTACTTGGGGTCTCTACTGTTTTTTTACCATGGGTTATATATTTGTTCATCGTTGGTAATACAAGCTTGGCAATTAAATTAACAGTTGTATGGGTCGTAGTGATTGGGTTAAGACAAATTTTAGAACCGAAAATTGTGGGTGATTCTCTTGGAGTATCTGCTTTTACGATGCTTACTTTTATGATTATATCTTTATCGCTGTTTGGCATTGCAGGTTTGATTCTTGCTCCAATCCTTACGATTTTAATTAAGGAATTATATGTTCAAGGATATTTACAGAAATGGATTCGTTTGCCTGAGGAAGAATTTCATCCTAAAGAACAGTAAGTTATCCCACTTACATTTCATCCCTTACTAAACACTTTATGCTCGAAGTAGGGGGCTTCTATTAGATAAAATAAAAATCATCACCATTGCTCCTTAAGACAATGATGATGATTTTTTAATAACATCCATTATTTTATTCGAATTGGTAATTTCTTTAATCCGTATACAACCATACTATTTATTGGTTGTATTTCCATATCATCTGAAAAATGCATATTAGGAACACTTTCTATAAGTTTTGCTAAAGCGATCCGAGCTTCCATTCTAGCAAGTGGTGCACCTAAACAAAAATGAATTCCACTACCAAACGCTATATGGTGATTTGGGTTTCTATCTATAATAAACTGATCAGCATGAAGAAATTTTGACTCATCACGATTAGCTGAACCAATAAAAGCATTAATCAAATCCCCTTCTTTTAGCTGCATTCCTCTAAACTTTATATCTTTTTTAACCTTACGATTCATAGATTGTATGGGTGACCTGTGACGTAATACCTCTTCTATTGCTGAAGGTAACAACTGTAGATCCTGTTTTAATTTATGAAAACTATCCTGATCATCCAAAAGGGTATACACAGCGTTAGTAATCAAATTAGTTGTCGTTTCATTTCCTGCAACAAGTAGTAAAATACAAAAACCAATTAATTCTTCATGTGTAACTTTTTTACCGTCCACTTCAGCTTGAAGTAATATTGAGATGATATCTTCCTGTAAATGGTTTTTCTTATGATTTATAATTTCTGAAAAGTAATGGAATAACTCTTTCATCGTGTTTTCATATTTTTCTCTTGTAATTTTTATCTCTTCTTCAGATGCATTATAGTCTCCTTCAACCATTTGATCTGACCATTTTTTGAACAGATTTAATTCCTCAGTAGGGACTCCCAGCATATTTGCAATAACAATGACAGGTAATGGCATGGAAAAGTCATTTACCAGCTCTATCGTTGTTTTCCCTATCATATCGTCAATTAATGTATCTGAAATATATTCAATACGAGGTTCCCATGAACGCATTACTTTAGGAGTAAAAGATTTATTTACTAAATCTCTCATCTGTTTATGTTTTGGAGGATCAATAAAAAGAAGGCTATTTCCAAAAGGATCTCTTTCCCCAGCTTGATATCTTGCAGATGAAAATTGTTCATAATTACTTAATATGTAATTAACATCATCATATAAAAAAGCGTTCCATTGACCTGACTTGTTATCAAAATAAATAGGTTCATTTTCCCTCTTCTGTTTATACCATTCAAACGGATCCCATTTATCTAGTCTTATCTGACCTTCTTTCATTTGTTCTTCCCCTGTATTCTCCATTTACCATTCTCCTTAAATATAAATTTTGCATTAATTACCTTAAATTCTACTCTATTTAAGTTATGAAAGTAAATGAAATTTTACCACTTATTGGTTGATATTGTTATATAGTAAACACTATTACCAGGTATAAACAGCATCGTTTTTGCCATCAAACTTAGGTACAATAACTTCTACATTTCGAACCTTTAGTAAACTAGGCTGATATACTTCACCTTTTTCGTTAAGAAACATTTGATATGGAATACTTGTTTTACCTCTAGGGATATATTCCATCTCATAAGTATATTCATCGTTTATTGTAATCAGAGAATTCTCCCAAACAAAAGAATCACCATTATCAATCATAAGGTGTTGGTTAGTAAATTGAATTGATGCTATTAATTGATATTGGGAGGATTGATTTCCACAGCCCTGCAATATCATGATACATAACATGATCATATATGTTCTCATTTTCATGATTTATGTCCTCATTCATTTGTTTTCTATTTGATAAATTAAACTAAGATCAAAAATGAAATTCGATGATTTAGGATGACTTCGATGAACTTCAACTGTTATCGTATTTTGTCCAACGACTAGCTTATCTCTATGATTTGTTATATCTTTTTCTTCATAGATATAAGTTTCATTTGGTTGAGCCAATGTGTTATGAGTGGTCAATCCCACCTTCATTCCATCACGACTAATCTCTTCTCCGTTTAAATAAGCAACATAGCCATCCTCAAACGTCATATATATAAACAAATGATCAATTTGAAATGGATCATCTAGTAAATCAAATGTTTTTCTGAAATAATAAGTTACTGAATCGTTTAATTTAGGTAACTTTTGATTTAAGTTTAATGGAATCTTCTCATTCATATCTCCAAATGGACCTTGGCCAACATTCCAATTGGAATCATCATAACCTTGACTTCGCCAATCATCAGATGGGATTTGATAACGTTCAGTAATTGGATTCTCACCTGTTATATCATACCCTTCAGGTATAGTAGACCTGATTTGATCAGAACCTTGATGATATCGCCATAATGATTGAATTGGTATCATCGTATTCGTCTGAACAAACTCATCATATTGCAAAGATGAGAGATTCTGCTTCATTTGATCGATTGGTTCACCTGATAGGTCTAGTGCAGTTATTGTCAAATCCACATCAAGTGCATCAAGTAATAGGGTTTGAATGTTAGAATTTGAACTGAAATTCCATACGTCCCAATGATCTACAAATGCAGATGCCCAATCAGATGGCTCTTGAACAACTAATGATGATGGAGAGTACAATTCATTTTCAGTTATCACTAAATTAATTTGTAACTCATCCATCACATCCCAAAACCATGGAGATTGTGGTACTTCATTGATAAAAATAATGTGATAAAGTTGATCACTTGTTTCAATCATAGATTTAAGCCACTCTATTTGATATGAGGCTGCATTTTGACTAATTAACTCATCCCCACGTAGAAATAACATTATTGCATTTACATAATCTATAGCATATACACTTCTACCATATTTACCAGTCATATCATAAGGTAAGTAAGTATATTTTTCATTAAATGAAAGTTCCGTGGATACGTCATCAAAAAAAGGATAAAAGTTAGATAAGTTAGTTCCATTATCGTTATTTGATAATCGATCTGCTCCTGCAAAATAGGTTACATCTTTTATACTTTCAAAAATTCCCCCCAAATTCTTAGACTCATTAGATGGTTTAATATACCCAAACCTAAACTGAATAGATTGATTTTCCTCAGAATTTAAAAATCCTGAAGACGGTATAGAAGTCATCCAAAATGAACTTAGTAAAACGATGACAACAAAAGTTATAGAAAAACTCAATTTATATTTATTTTGAACAGACATAAATAATAGCCTCCTGCTAAATGTCATCCTCTTAGTGCAGGTTCTTGTTAAGGTTTTGTAGGTAGCCAGCCCCAAATTGCATGATAAATAGGTGGCCAGGTAATTATTAATAATGCAAATATACTAAACATAAAAACAGTCAACCACTTTTTTAATGAAACTTGTATGTTTTTTAATATGAAGTGTAATATAATCCAACTCACAATCCAAAATATAAGACCAATCATTTCTTTTCCTGCGTAAGTACCTATTCCCCACCAACCGGGGAGCCAAGAACCAACTTTTAACAAAACATAATTTGCAGCTGCTGGATTTGTAATACTCCATATATGGCTAGCTATTAATGCAGACAAACCTAGAAAAATAGATATAAACACCGCCAATATCTCTCCAGTTTTTCTTTGTTTGATCATATATCTCACCTATACTCCTTTTATTTTCACCATTGCAAGTCCAAAAACAAATCCTATGATTAAACAAACCCACATGATTGTTAATAAAATTGCGATCACTGAAGAAATGGCCGTATTCGTTGTTTGTTCCATCTGTTTCCCAAATCGATGCAAAATCCATAACGCCCCTATACCTAATGGTAAGGGAAATAACGCCACAAATTCTTTATATTCCATCAATATTAGATGAATAGAAGGGTGATGATAAATAAACCACTGCCTAGCCCCATCAGGTGCCCGGTACCCAATATATAACCAGTTGGCAGTGATAATGGAAGCTAAGGTTAAAATATTGACTAACCACAAAACGAATTTTAATCGTTTAACTGCCCCATCTTTTCCTCTTAATAATGGGTATACCAAATGTAACATATAACAGCTTACTAGTATCGTAAGTGTTGCACCAACACCATGAAAAATCGATAACCATTTATATTGACTATCATCTACCCAATGTAATATAGGCATGAGTATAAAAAGAAGGGCGGCAACACCAGCTTGCGTAACCGCCAAATCACGTGCAGAAAATATCGGCTTCATTATGGTTTTAACCAGCCTCCTGTAATTCTAGTTTAAATAATATTTAATTTAAGAGAGCAATTGCCAATGGACCGTACACTACAAGTCTATTTGTAAATGAAAAGTGAGCCTCAGCTTTACAACTAAATGATACTACTACTCATAATTGATAGTAAGTTTAGGACGCAGAGTTGAATTTACTGCTTCACTAGAGCTAATATCAAGACCATTTGTATTGCTTGAATTTGCTATAATCAATCCATAATTTAAGGATGAATCATCGATCCAAGACTGAACAACTGAAATTCCGTCACCATTTAATTCAACTGTATATGTACCAGTAGTATTAGCCGTAATGACACCTAATACTGATGAACCACGATCTGATAGACTATCTGCTCCAAATTGTTCCCAATTTGAACCATTAGTATTTTCCTCCCAAGATACTTCTGCTTCAGACCAATCACGTTTTAATGCATATATTTCATATGAACTTGAACTAGCGTCAGTTACGTCCAAAGTTATATTAGCAGAAATAGCTGATTTGTTTTCAGGAATATCTGAAACATCCCACTTCAAAATAGCATATTTATTTTTGCCAGTTCTTGAAGGATCATCTCCATCGATGAGTAATGTTGCTTCAGAACCAAAGTATACAATGGAGTCATTCTCAGAAAGATAACTATCAGACGTACCTTCATATGCTGAAGTTGGATACAGACCATTTTGAAAATCTATAGTCGTAGTAGTTGGAGATTGTGTCGAACTTCGTTTAACCTCAAAAGAATCTATTAAATTGCTATTCATATCATATAAGTTGAATTTTGCGATTTCATCTACTACATCAACTACCATATAATGATAGCTTGCTATTGGACCTATCTCTACATTCTGTGAATCTCGATTTGTAGTTGATAATGGTGCTCCAGCCCCACCTATCGTTACTTGATATATACTATTTTCAAATCTATAACCAGTTGCATTAAATGAACTGTCTATTTCACGTCGGTTATAGTTGTGTTCATGTCCTGTCATAACAGCTGATACATTGTATTCATCAAATATATCCCAAAGTGCATCTCTTTGTTCACGATTTGCATCAAGGGACTTTCCATAATGTGCTCCAATTGGATATGCTGGAACATGAAATTGAACAAAATGATGTGTTTTCCCGCTTTTTTCAAGAATACTTTCTAACCACGTACGTTGAACTGAGTCAATAATGTAGTTCCCATTTTGATCTTTGCGATTAGAATTTAAAGTTATAAATCTAGCATTTCCATAATCAAAATAATAAGATGTCCTCTGGTACCCTTCTAATTGATTTGTGGGAAGGTGAGTTAATGAATTGCTAAAAATCGTCTCATCATCTTCGTGATTTCCAAGTGCAGGATATATCTTATTTAATGGAAAATAATCATCTACTAGATCATTCCAATCGGACAATTCCTGAGCTACATCTGACCCACCCATCACTTGATCACCTGTGAAAAATATAAACTCCGGTTGAATAGGCAATGATTCAACTTCTGTTAATAAAGATCGTAATGTTGTTTCATTAATACCATCACTAGATCCTCTGCTATCACCCATGACCACAAATCGAAATGAAGTGGTTGCGGCATCCGTTTCATTGATAGATTTCCAAGAAATAAATAAAGATAAGATAAAGATGGTAGCTAGTAAAATAATTAAGTTCTTTTTATTAAAAACAAAAGACATTACAGTTCCTCCCAATAGTTAAGTGTTGTTGATTAATGGCAATATTTTTAATATTATAGGAGTTTTGTTAAAAAAAATCCAGTTTTTTATTAATTTAATGTAAAAATATCTATGTTGGATTTGATAGATTTATAATTCAATATTAGGACTTATAGTAGAATATGACTATTTTAAACATAAAAAACGTTGGAGCTTATGATCCAACGTTTCTATCTATAATATTAAAAAGTTATTAAATAGATTCGCTAATACGAATGATCCCATCTCTAGTAATTGATAATTTCTCAAATCCATCTTCCGTTATAAGGTAGGTATCTTCTATTCCCACAACACCATTTTCAGGAAAAGTAAATTTAGGTTCAACTGCAATGACCATGCCAGGTTCTAGTTCGTATTTAAACCCTTTAGCAAGTACAGGGTATTCATCAATTTCCATGCCTATACCATGCCCTAAAAATTTTACTTGATCCGTTCCATATCCCATAAAATGTTCTTTTAACCCTACTTCATCTGCGAGCTCGAGTGCATTAATATATAAATCTTCACAAATAGTACCTGGTTTTAACAAAGCCTCGGTGGATTTTAGAATTTGTTCAGAAGTTTGATAGGCTTTGACTAATTCCTCTGATAATTCTCCTATTACCACAGTTCGAGTTTGGTCAATAACATAACCGTCAATACAACAACCTAAATCAACCAATATCGGTACATTTTTATCTATGATGTTTTTCCCTGACCCCTGAGGACTTGCTGGACTTAACCCCTCTCCTCCAGCAGGTCCATCGAAATAAGTAGGTTTTGCTGCTGAAATACCAGCAGCTACCATACCGGTAACAAGCTCTTGGTTAAATCCTCTCATTCTCATTAACCCAACATGCCCTTGTAAACGAAGAGAGTATTCAATTTCACTCATCCACTCCACTTCAGTCATGCCTGCCTTCAGTTTACCTAAAGCTGTTTCCAATGCTTGATTAACTGCACTTGCTGCAAATTTAATTTTTAAAATTTCATCAGGAGATTTAATCATTCTAATCTCTCGAATAAAGACTGATCCATCCTTCCACTTTACATCAGGCATAATGGATTGTAGTCTATTAAATATTTGAATAGGAAGCACATCAAATTCTGTTGCTACTATAGGTTCATTTTTAGATTCGAAAACTTGGGGAAAATCATTTTTAAGTGTTTCTCCAAAATTCCTAAAAGACCCCAAAGCTTTTACGATACAAGAACTTTCTTCTTGAGCACGTTGAACACTTCGACGCACATAAAAAACAGCCTCTCCTTCTACTGGGATAAACAAATATCCTGTTTGCATAGAACCTGTTAAATAAAAAATATCTACATTTTGAGTGACTAAAAAACCATGTAGCTGATTCTCTTTTAATTTTTGTTGCAGCTTATTTTGCCTAGTTGCATGTTGTGACATTTATAATATCTCCTCTATTATATACAATTGATTATCTAACTTGAGCTATAATTCCATTATGAACTTTTATAAATCCATGTCTTATTATATCAAAACCTGCCTCATATACATATAACCCCATTTGACGAATATCCATTAATTCTCTGTATGTATGATTCATTACATCCGCCATAATATTGTAATATATTCTAGAACGAATTTGATTACGAGGTGTCGTCATGATGATATATCCACCGGGTTTTACAAATCGTCGGTGCATATCTAAAATTTCAGGTTTATGCTCATCTGGTACATGCTCTAATAAACCTACACTTAGAACAATATCAAATTCTTTCCCATATTTAAGATTTCGAATATCTTCGACTTCGTACTCAATATTCATTTCATCCTTATACCATACTTTAGGACTGCCTGTTGAAGGATTATCTCCTAGAAATGGATATGTAGACGAAAACTCTTCAAATCGGTGTGTTTTACAATATTCATCATAGTCCACTAGGACGACTTCCGCACCAGGATACATCGCTGCTAGTTGCATTGCTTCATAACCTTCAGCAGCACCTAAAAATAAAATCCGAGGTTTTTTTACATCCAATCCTTCAAATAAAGCACGTTTTCCACGTGGGTCCCAAATGCCATCTTGAACCCGGTGTACATAATTCCATAAGTTTAACTTTACGGTGTCACCTAATGCCATTTTCACTTCATTCATATTAAATTTGGACAAACTTTTTGTGAACTCTTTCTTTTTTTCTGACAATTCACTAGGAACATCCTTTACAAACCACTCATGGAAAGAGCGGTTAAAGAATTCCCAAGAAGTTTTCACTGACATGTCCTGTTTGTTTTCTTTTTCCCAATTCAGACGATCTACAGACATCTTATTTACAATATACGGCTTGCCAATCTTTTCCCAGCTTAAATCAGACCAATCACTTACTACATTCGCTTTGATAAATTTATCTAGTTTTTCATTCTTTGGGTCTCTTAATTCAACTCTATAGCTCGGAGCTAACTCAGTTTTATTAAAATCTTGTTCGCTGTAAGGAAAAACCATTGTGTTTTCCAACGAAATCCCCCCAATATTCATTCATTGTTATATTATATTCATCAACATCTATCGGATTTCCTTTTAATTAACCCTTTTTTCTAAGTTCGTTTAGATTTTGAAATGTCTAAAGCTGGATATGCACATGTTTTGAATGAGAGAAACAATCTAGAACAACTGTAAGAATGATTAGGATTGTATTTTCTTATCAATTTTGTTAAGTTAACTACAAAGAAAGGAGGCGGTTTTTATGATTTATAAAATTAGTGAGGTGTTTAAGAATAGGAATTTAATTGTATAAGAAAAGGAGTGTTTTGATTATTAAAAACCAAGCTTTATTAATCATTGATGCCCAACAAGAGTTGATTGAAGGGAATCAAAATCAAAAAAACGTTTTTATGAAAGATAAGTTAGTGGATAATATTAACTTAGTTGTTAAAAAAGCTTTAAAATCAGAGGCTTTAGTTATTTTTGTTAGAGATTTAGATGTTAGTGAAGGAAAAGGCAATGGATTTCAAATCCATCAAAATATCAATGTTCCGGAAACTTCAAAAATATTTGATAAAAAAGCAACGAATGCATTTTATAATACAAAATTAAAAAGTTATTTAGAAGCAAATCATGTCAAACATTTAGTAATCATGGGTTGTAAAACAGAAAATTGTATTGACACAGCTGTAAGGAGTGCAACCGTAAACCATTTTGATGTCACTTTAGTTAAGGATGGGCACTCAACTTCAGACACTTCTACTTTATCAGCAGAGCAAATAATAAATCATCATAATGAAATACTTCATGGTCATGACAATATGGATCACTTTTCGGTTGTTAGAAGTGCACAAGAAGACTTGTTTGATCCAACACATGACAATTATCGTTAGTTACAATTAAAATGAACTTATTGTTTTTCATCATTATATTAACACCGTCTGTTAATTAAGACGGTGTTAATCATTTCATTTTAAAAATTACAATAAAAAATTCAATACTATTTGTATATTTAATAAACAAAAATACAGATTTTGTAAAACTAAGACCTTTATTTTAGACTAACTGGTAACTCTAAAAGTCCTCTGAAAATTTCAGAATGTCGCCACTTGAGTTCTTTTTCGTTCACATTAAGTTTGATATTCGGAAAACGTTGGATTAAAGCTTGAAATGCTATTTGACTTTCCAGACGAGCAAGTGGTGCTCCTAAACAATGGTGCATCCCAAAGCCAAAAGCAATATGTTTGTTTTCTTCTCTAGTAATATCGAGCTCTTCTGGATTGTCAAAATAATTTGGATCACGGTTGGCTGCCGCAAGACTTAAAAATATCATATCACCCTTTTTAATTTCTTTTCCATAAAGAGTAAAATCCTCTATCGCATAACGAGCTGTTGCAAATTCCACAGGATTGGTAAATCGTAATAATTCTTCAACTGCTCTACCTACAAGTGCAGGATGTTTTCTCAATTTGCCTAGCTGTTCAGGATGTTGAAGGAGAGCTAACATGCCATTACCTATCAAATTTACCGTTGTTTCATGACCAGCGACAATTAGGAGAAAAAGCATAGAAAGAAGTTCTTTTTTAGAAAGTTTCTGTCCATCTTCCTGAGCCATGACTAAACCGCTAATGATATCGTCTTGTGGATATTGTTTTCTTTCTTCTATGATCGTTTCAAGATAATGAATGAAGTCTTTTATATAGGAGTTGAGCTTCTCTATCTCCTCATCTCCGTTTGCAACACTAGTAGATGCATTTGACCAGATTCTGAACTGGTTGCGATCTTTTTCTGGAATCCCCATCATTTCTGAAATGACTATAATAGGTAAAGGGACTGCATAATCTTCCATTAGGTCTACATTTGTTTTTGTTTCCATCTGATCAAGAAGATTTTTAGAGATTTCCTCAATTCTTGTTCTTAATCCTTCAATCATACGTGGAAAAAAAACCTTATGTACTAAAGAGCGTAATCGCCCATGATCAGGAGGATCATTAAACAACATATTGTTAATAAAAAACTCATATTCTTCAATATAATTTTGTTGTTGTATTTCGTTTTTAGACATCACATTTAAGATATCTTTTGTAATCCTCTCATCTTTCATTAAGGTTACAACATCATTATAACGTGTTACTAACCAGCTCTTTACTTCGTTAGTCCCTCTTTTAATCGTAAATTCATGGATACGTTCATCGTGTTCTCTAAAATAAGATAGTGTTGGATACGGATTCTCCTGATATTCTGTTGAGTAAAGATCAAAAACAACTTTCTCCATAAATAGTTCCTCCCAAATCATATTTTCTAGTTTCTGATTTTTTGAAGTACAAATACTCTATAACAAAAAATGCATTCAATTACTTTTTTTGTTAATTTAATTATATTAAAATTAATTCTTTATTATGATTATGAAGTTTTACTTGAGAATCAGTATTGGTGTTTTTTTTGGGGGGGTAACATGTGGTACGAGTTCTATTAGCTTCAACAGTCCGTTATTTCCCTCTTATAACGGACTGTTGACATGATGAAAATCGTTAAATCAATATTGGTATAACTATTATAGTTACTTATAACATAATAACATATTTTCGAGATAATTAATAGGTTATTGTGCAAAAAAAGTCTGTGATATAACCATTTTATTACATCAATAAATCTTGTTAATGTATACTAACCCTTGCATATCCATAAGTATAATGCATCGTACGTACTCCCTTTAATAGTAATAGGAGGTTATTGCTAAATTATTGTAATATATGTATTGACAACCTTATATTACATCGTTATTCTGTATTTATGTAATAGTGTTGTTACATAAATACAACATTACATTGCCTACTCAATTGTCAATCTATTCAAAGAGAGGAAAGTAAATGAAGAAAATAACGACAGATTGATTAAAGGCAATCATTATTACAAAAGGAGGGATTTTACTATATTAGGAATTTACTAAGGGTTTAATTCGTTTCATTACTTTATTACATTGCAGCTTAAAAACTTTAAACTTTATAATGACAGATAGGGTTCAAAATCGTTAATGTACTTCTTAATTGTAAGCGTATTCAAAGGGAGGTAAGTAAATAAAAAAAAGTGACCTCCCAAATAATTATTAATTCATAGCTTGGAAATTGAAAGGAGAAACAATGATGAAAAAGATTAATATTATGTCAATACTATTAGCTACTATGTTAACTTTTGGTGTACTGTTTACTTCAATTATTGATAATGTTTCTGCAAACTCCCCCATTCCAGAAACGGCTTCTAAAGAAGTAAATGATAAACAAATGAAGAAACTAGATAAAATGAAAGAAAAATCCTTGAAAGAAAAGGGTGAATTTAATGTTTCATGGAACGAAAAGAAAGGTATCCCTCGTTATATATCTGGTAAACTATCAGATGAAAATACTGATATCTCAAGTTTTCTTGAAGAGAATAAAGATTTATTTAATATAGTAGACGGAGATTTTGAAATTTTAACGAGTGATTCGGATGAACTTGGTATGACACATTATAAAACTCAGTTCACAGTTGATGGGATTCCTGTTTATGGAGCAGAATTAACAGTACATACTGATAATAGTGGTGTTATAACCTCCTTAAATGGACAAGTAGAACCTAGTTTAGTCAATAAAAAATGGAGCAAATCTATTAAACTATCTTCATCAGACTCAATAGAGGTAGCGGAAAATCAACTAAGCTTTACACCCAAAGAGGATACATATACAACTGAGCCAACCGCTGATCTTTATATGTATCAACATGAAGGTAAATGGATGCCTGTATATATTGTAGAGCTTCAATTTTTAGAACCATATATTGGTCGTGAGTTTTCCTTTATTGATGCCAAAAAAGGTGAGGTACTTAAATCCTATAATCGAATTCAAGATTCTGCTGAAATTGGAACAGGTACAGGACTTTCAGGAGAAACTAGAACCATTAATACGTATTTATATAATGGAACATATTACTTATATGATGTAACAAGGGATGGTATTATTAGAACTTATGATGCTAATGATAGATATCAAACAGGGTCTCTAGTTACTGATAGTAACAACAACTTTAATTCTACACGTCAAAAAGCGGCAGTAGATGCTCATTATTATGGAGGAGTTGTTTATGATTATTTTTTAAATAAACATAACCGAAATAGTTTTGATAATAGAGGAAGCGATTTTATATCAAGTGTCCATGTTGGAGACCCAGAAGGTGGATCATATATTAATGCTTCATGGGTGGGTACACAATGGATTTATGGAGATGGAGGCATAACTAGTAGTGGTACAGAATACACTCCTTTTTCTGAATCTCTAGATGTAGTAGCACATGAGGTAACACATGCCGTTACGGATTATTCAGCAAACCTAGTCTATGAATTTCAACCGGGTGCATTAAATGAATCATTCTCAGATGTTTTTGGAATCTTAGTAGAAGCTGACTATGAAGGCACACCAGATTGGTTGTTAGGTGAAGATATTTATACTCCAGATATTGAAGGAGATGCGATGAGATATATGTATGATCCAACCCTTAATGGAAGACAGCCAGCTCATATGGATGACTATGTATCGCTTCCTAATACAAGAGAAGGGGATTGGGGAGGAGTACACATAAACAGCGGTATTCCAAATAAAGCTTTCTACAATATTGCAACAGATATTGGTCTAGAAAAGTCAGGAAAAATTTATTATCGTGCTCTTACGAGATATTTAAATTCTCAGTCACAATTTATTGATGCACGTAATGCTTTGTTACAGGCTGCTGCAGATTTACATGGTACTAACAGTGCTGAATATAACGCAGTTGCAAATGGTTATGCATCTGTAGGCATCGGCAATTAATTAAAAATGCAATTATTTAAATAAATGACTATGTTAATTTATTTAATTTAAGTAAATTCTACTCCCTTTATCGCTTTTTATATTTCAATAAAGGGAGTAGATAAAAAATTTGAAAGTAATAGAGCCATCTTCATAGGTTCCATAACTTGTATATTGTCATTCCATCTTATTCACTAAATCCGAATCCTTGATCCTCCAAGTATTTTCTTAAATGTTTACGTGATGCAGTTTGAAGTTTATTAGACATTTGTTTTGACCAATTTGTGTTTACTTTTCCTTTTGTCCGCTCTAAGTAATATTCATTTGTGATTTGATTGTATATCTTTAATTCGTTCGTTGTGTTGCTCGTATTATAAACTTCTTGATGATATATCAAATTGGTTTGTAAACGGGGTCTTTGAGAAGGTTCTTGATCAGGAAAACCTAAACACATCCCAAACACAGGATAAACAAGCTTTGGTAATTGAAGCAATTCAGTCACTTCCTTTGATTGATTACGAATCCCTCCAATATATACAATACCTAAACCCAACGATTCTGCAGCAATTGCAGCGTTTTGAGCTGCTAAAGTAACATCTGCTGTAGCCACTATAAAGTTTTCCATCGTACCAGAAACTATTTCCGTTTTCTCCATTTCACAAGCAACCTGTAATCGATATAAATCTGCACACCATACGAAAAATAAAGGACAATCTGCAATATATGTTTGATTTCCAGATAATATTGATAACTCTTTTTTCTTCTCTTGATCCGTTACCCCAATTACACTATAAGCTTGCACATGACTTGAAGAAGAAGCCATTTGAGCAGACGTTATTATTTCATCTACATATTCCTGAGGTATCGGATCAGATTTGTATTTACGAATCGAGCGATGGGACTTTAGCAAATTAATCGTTTCATTCAATTTCCTAGCTCCTCCTTCCTTTATAAATAAGGATTATGCTCTCTTTCATGTCCTATGGTCGTTGAAGGTCCATGACCAGGATGAACTTTCACTGTGTCCTCTAATACAAACAGTTTCTCATAAATGGATTCATATAGCTGCTCAGAGTTTCCACCTGGTAAATCAGTTCTTCCCATTGAGTGTTGAAATAAAACATCACCGCTAAAAATATCTTTATCATGTAAAAAACTAACACTCCCAGGAGAATGTCCTGGTGTATGAAACACCTTAAACTCTGAATCTAAAAATCGTAATGTTTGCCCTTCTTCTAAAGTGAATTCTGCTGGAGTGGTAGAAAAAGGTGGTCCTAATTCAGGCCATCTTGTAGATCCATTTAAGTCAGGATCCGTTAACCATTTAGATTCTAACTTATGTAAATACACTGGACATTTCTTTAATTTTCGTATCTCATCTACCCCACCTATATGATCAAGATGTGCATGTGTAAGCAATATAGCTTCTATTTTTAAGTCTTTTATATGCTCAATTAATACCTGCGGCTTCATGCCAGGATCAATAATAATCCCTTTCTTATCACTTGGATTAGAAATTAAATAAGCATTAGTTGCTAAGGGGCCTAATGTAAAGATTTCAATTCGTAATTTGTTCAAATGTGTATCCTCCTCAAATAAACGAAACTTCTTTATTATTCTTCTAACTTAAATTGTGAAATAAGCTCTTCTAACTGAAAACAGGCTTGATTAAGTTCTTGTACTGATTTAGAGACCGAACGTATAGAGGCTAATTGCTCATCAGTAGATGCACTTACTTCTTCTGTTGTAGCAGCAGATTGTTGGGATATTGCCGATATACTTTTAATTGAATCATTTACTACATCCTTATTTTCATGCATTTGCTGGATCTCTATTACAATATGATCAATGGATTCAATCAATTGATTCATCATGAATGTGATGTTCTTAAAAGTATCTCCTGAATGGCTTACAGCTACTTGTTGTTCGAGGCTAATGGCAATCGCTTTACCCATAGCATCTTTTGCGTGTTCAGATTCAACTTGTATTGCAGATATTATACCATGTATTTCACTTGTTTCTTTAGCTGATTTTTCGGCTAAATTCCGAACTTCTTGTGCCACTACTGCGAAACCTCTTCCACTTTCACCTGCCCTTGCTGCTTCTATACTAGCATTTAGAGCAAGCAAATTTGTTTGCTCAGAAACTTCAAAGATGGATTGAGACACTAATTCTATTTTTTTCACTTTTTCGATAAGGTTTACTAAAACACTTTCTACTGAACTAATTTCACGATTAGATTGATCAGATTTTATCTGTAAATTTTCTAAACTTTGAAGTCCTTCATTACTTGCATCAGTGGACTTGATGGACAGCTCTTTAATTTCATTGATAGAAAGATGAACTTGATTAATTTTGTTTGATAATTGGATCGTTTTTTCATTCATTTTTTCTGTGTCAACGGCTTGCAGACTTGCCCCCTGAGCAACTTCTTCTACCGCTACAGCTATTTGCTCACTCGTACCGATCATTTCCTTACTTACCTTCTGTAATCTTTCTGATGATCCAAGAACACCTGTTAAAGCCCTTTTTACACTAAAAATAATGTTTCGCATATTTATTATCATTTTATTAAAATGTAATGCTAAATCTCCTACTTCATCCTTTGCTGTTACGGTCGTATTGTTTGAAAGATTACCTGAAGATACCATTTCAACTTGCTCACGTAATAAAACAATTGGTTTAGAAATACTCCTTGCAGCTAAATAAATAACTCCTATAGTCAACAGTATGGCAATACCACCAATAATCATACTTAAAAACAATGCGTTGTTTAGCTTTGTAAATAAATCCTCTTGATTATAATCAACAGATATTTTCCACCCTAAATTAGGTATAGTCACAAAGTACAACAATCTCTTTTCATTCCCACTTAGATAAGAGATCTTACCAGAATCACTTTCGTATAGCTGTGCAATATGTGCTTTCTCTGATAAATCCTCACCTTCTTTGTCAGTATATATGAGAGCGTTGCCATTTTGATCTAATAAGAAAATACTACCATTATGGCTTACATTAATTTCATTTACAATCTGACTTAGTGTCTCTAATAAAATGTCTACTGCTATTACTCCTTTAATATCATTATCAACACGAATCGTTTTCGCTGCTGTAATCATTAATTTTTGACTGGAATGTCCGATATACGGCTCAGTCCAAACTACTTTATCTGGATACGCCATTGCTTTTTGATACCAAGGTCTTTCAGTTGGATCATAACCAGTCCTATCTTTCTTAGGCATGTCGAACATGCCTTTATCACTTGTTCCAAAATAAATCATAGAAACATCAGCATTCGTTTGTAAAAACGTACTAAAGTCCTGATCAATCTCTGAAAGTAATTGTCCATTGTTGTTACTTATAAAAGATTGTATCCTTTGGTCTACACTATATCTTTCAATATTTTTTTCATAATCTTTAAAATAAACTTCAAAATTATGTTCAAGCTGTTCTACAGTACCTTTTCCTTGAGTAATAATTTCACTCTCCATATTTTTTTTCATGTAAAAGTACGTTAGTGATTGAGTCGTAACTAACATAGATATTAATAAAAAAGCCATAACTACAATTAATTTAGTTCTCATTTTTTTAAACACAGTATATTTCTCCCCCAGACGATGTATTTAGATGAATTTTCCATTCTATAATTGTAAATTTTAACCTTACTCATTCAAAACGTCTATATCTTTTTCGAAAAATATGAATAAAAATTTAATTATATGTATAAAAAAATAATTCATTCAATTTCTTTCCGGAAAATTAGTATGAAATACTGCTCCAGAACTACTTAACTCATTCTCCATTGGATGAACATGTAAGAATGTTTCTGCATTTTTATCCAATATAACTACATGTCACAATAAATATTTATCCACTTACCTTGATAAAAGTCTGTTAAATCTTTACTCACAATAATCATTATTATAAATTAGAATAATTAACCAATTAAAATGATATCTTATTTTTGTTTGTTATAATAGAATAAAAAAAGAACATCTGTCCTTAAATCTCTTAACCTCGTCGTTCAAATCCACCCTATGTTTGACAATCTATTTTCCCCTCTAATATCCAATAATGTGGAAATGAAAAATGTATACTATGAAAAACAGGTCCAGTTCTCTGGTTTGAGATGACTGCCGTCAGTCTAATTGGACAGGAATAGTCTTCACCTGCAGAACATTCATTTAATGTAGCAGCCATACTTCTATGTGCTGCAAATAACTTATCCTTTGAAGAAAGGTCTGACTGAAACAAATTTTCTAAGTCTATCAATGCACTATTTCTTTTCAATGAATTAACTTCCAAGGCTATTCTCAATTATATTTGAAAGTCGTTTCATTTCTTCCTTAGATACAGGTTTATTCGTTCTATAGGTTTGGATGGTATGTAATAGGCGATCTACCTTTATCGTTTTAAAAGCTGGACTTTGACCTATAATCTGACTATTAGGATGAGAAAAACAGATTAGTCCACGAATACTAGTTTTTAAATTATTTTTTCTCAATAGTTCTTTTATAATATAATCATGTCTATACATTTGTGCCGTTGGATCTGCACTGTTTTTATTATTACTCCTTTGAATTCCCTGGGAAGTAAAACGAATTTCACCAGACCAATGTTTTGTTTCAATATGAAATATACCATTGGGTCCGATCGCAACATGATCAAATTGTTGTGTTCTTCCATTTGTTTTTAATTTTATATCATGAAAAACTTTATAGTCCCTTGGAAGATACTTTAACTGATGTTTTACTATTTTCTCTCCTTCAATACCATAATTTTGAGAAGAGCCATTCTTTTTCTTGGTTATTTTATAAACCAAATATAAAACAGTGAGAAGTAGAGAAACAATAATAAATGGTAAAATATATGGTTGTGCTTTTTCATCAATTTGCTCCCAATTCTCACCCAATGTCGTACCTAAAAACAAGAAAAAAGCAGACCAGGGTATTACAGCTAAAGTTGTTAAAACACTAAAACGAATAAAAGACATATTCGCTAATCCAGCTGGTATAGAAATGGCATGCCGAACAACTGGAATAAATCGAGCTGTAAAAATCATACCTGTCCCATATTGATTAAACCATTTTTCAGATAAATCAAGATGTTTTTTATGTATTAAGATATACTTACCATACTTCTCTATTAAAGGTCTACCACCAAATTTCCCTAGCCAATAAAGAAAGATTTGTGCTAATGTTCCCCCAATCGTTGCAAAAACCATCGCTTCAGTCCAAGTAATTTTATTTTGATAAATTAAGAACCCACCATAGGATAAAATAATTTCACTTGGAATCACTTCAATCATTAAACCAATCATGATGCCCCAATAACCTAATTCTGTTAACCAAATAAATATGTGATGTATGATCTCTGTTATTAATTCCATCCATTACTCCCTGCCTTTATTGTGTCTTTATCACATCTTATTCTAACATAAAGCTTGTCATACCAAGATCATTCCTAAAAGTTTTCATTATAAAATGTAAATTTAGATGTTAACATATTCTTTGAGTAACTAGCCTAGTAGCTAAGCCGCTTCTTTCTGCATACAAATAATTGTAGAGAGGAGCAGATGATGATGAAGCATCAAGATTCACAAAAACATAATTTAGACTTGCCTACTGCCAGAAAAATTCGAAGGGCGTGTAATAAAGAAATCTATAGAACCATCAAACGTTTAAATACATGGATTCCACCCGAAAAAATAAAAGAAGCTGAAGAACTTTATTATAAAAAAGTATTGATTAATTCAAAATATATTTTAGAGAATGCACAAAATCGAAAACTACTATCCGATTGGTTTGATGAAAATGTATGTGCTGAATTTTCAATACTATGGGGTATAGAAGAGTCGAAAATAAGCAAGGCATTTAGAAATGCATTCGTAGGGCAAAAAAAATAATAAGAAAGTCACCTATCGGTGACGTCGTCCTTATAAAAAAGAATACCACCTTTGAATAGAAGGTGGTTTTTCTTTCTTAAAGGCTCGCCAATCGGCGAGTTTTCTTTAATAATATGGCTGTGGTGGATAGTACGGATACGGTTGAGGTTGAGGGTAAGGATATGGATAAGGATACGGCACTGGTATTGGTCTTGGATATGGATAAGGTCTCGGTCTTGGTCTAGGGTACGGATAATACGGATATGGCCTTGGTCGTGGTCGTGGTCTTGGTCTAGGACGCGGTCTTGGTCGTGGGGGCTGCTGACGATATCCAGATAGGGAATTAAAATATTGATAATGACTCAATGAATGAACCTCCTTTTCTAACTTCTCCATATCAAAGTATGCTATATCTAGACGAATTGCCTCCTACAAATGCCCAATTATGAGCACAAAGAAAGTGAGATGCAATTTACATCTCACTTTCCGTTTTTGTACCTAAGTATTAATAGATAGAAGTTGGATACCCATATCCACAAACTGAATAACCATTTGGCCGTGTTCTCGCATAGGCTATCACTGGATAATCGGGATAATCGTAAGTTTCGATATTCATATTTATATTTTCTTCTGGTACATATTGTTCATTGGAATTGATATTCAGTGTTTTCAGTTTCCGCTTTTGACGAATGCTACCATATGTGCGTAATTTAGGACGAGGTAGGGACCTTAGCCGCTGACGACAATGATGTCTGTGAATGACTTGTTGAATCAATCATCTTACCCCCCATATTCATTATTCATAATAAAGTATGCCTAACATATGGCATTTGCCCCAAAAATTTTACTTATGAAGTGGAAAACATAAAAAAACCCGAAATCAGACTAAAATACTGTCCAAAGTTCGGGTTTATCATGTATTAAATTTCGATGCTATTTATTCAGCTGGAACGATTATTTCTTGATCTGGGAAGATTAAGTTTGGATTGTCTAGCTGATTCAATTTTTGAAGTTCTTGCCAAGTAGTATTATATTTTACTGCTATTTTAGATAAATAATCACCAGGAACCACTATATAAATCCCTGTACTAGATTCAGGTACTTCTTCAGGTTCTGTTACTTCAGGTTCTGTTACTTCAGGTTCTGTTACTTCAGGTTCTGTTACTTCATTTATGGCAGTTATACGCTCCTCAACCACAGGACTCACTTCACCTTTTTCTTGAATATACTGAATAAGTACTTCATCTAGAGCTGGATATTCATTTTTAATCGCAATATCTGCAAACATCGTATATTCATCTCCACCAGCAGCCAAGAAGTCGTTAGTTGCCAATACATAAGTTTTCTCTAAATCAAGAGGTTCTCCATTAATTTGAATAGATACCGCTCTTTCTCCAGCAGGTTTGGAAACGTCAATTGTATAATCAATACCTGCTACATGTGGAAATGCTCCTTTTGCATCTGGATAAGAATCAATCCCATTTTCTAATGCTGCTTTAATGACTGCACCTGAAACTTCTTTAGTAACGATGTAATTTCCAAAAGGTAATACAGTAATCACTTCACCCTTTGTAATTTCACCTACATCAATCGAAGCTCTAATACCACCACCATTAGTAAGTGCTACATCCGCTCCAGTTTCATTTAACATCGCATCTGTAATTAGGTTTCCTAAGTTTGTCTCACCTGCTCGAACCTGTTCTCTTTCACCATCAAGTACTACACTTGTTGAACCTACAACCTCTGCTAAAATTGTTTCTTGAGATGCAGTAATCGCATCAATTACAGCTTGAACTTCTGTATCTGGTTCAACTTCTGCTGCATCTTCTTTAGTAATTAAACTTCCTTCTTTACTTACTAACTCACCATTTTCATCAAAAGAAAGCTCTACCACACCTAAGTTCTTAGTATACTCTCCAGAACTTACAATTAAAGTTCCACTTTCACCAATGTTGTCTTCAGTATGGCTGTGTCCATCAACGATTAAATCAATTCCAGGTGCTCCTTCAGCTACCTTAATACTAGTATCCGTACTTGAAGCATCTGTTCCTAAATGTGTTAAAGCGATGATGACATCCACTTCTTGTGATTGAAGTTCTGCTACCATTGTTTGAGCCGCTTCAACAGGATCAGTAAACTTTAAACCTTCTACATTTTTTGGATGTGTTTTATAGTGCGTCTCTGGTGTAGATAAACCGAAGATTCCTAGTTTTACACCATCTACTTCTTGAATCATATAAGGAGGCAATAATAATTCTCCCGTTTCTTCAACAATCACATTTGCACTCAATACTGGAAAAGTAACCATCTCTTTTAATTCTAGTAATCTTTCATAACCATAGTTAAAGTCATGGTTTCCTGCAGCCATTCCATCATAACCAACAGCGTTAAAAACTTCTGCAATACTTTTCCCTTGCTCTAAAGTAGCAAAAGTCGTTCCATGGAATGTATCTCCCGCATCAAGTAAAAGTACATTTGCATTATCTGCTTCTTGTTCTTTAACAAGCGTAGATAATTTTGCAAGTCCCATACCATCATATTTACCTTCATTAATTCTAGCATGTGTATCATTCGTATGTAGGATCGTTATTTTTTTTACTGCTTGTTCCTCTCCACCTTGATTTTCCTCAACTCCAGTATCCGTTGAGTTGTCCCCTTCTGCAAAAACAGAACTAAAACTAGTAAAAATTAAAAAACAACTTAAAGCAATAATAAATAAACGCTTCATGTCTTTCCCCTCCGCAATATTAAAATTTGATTGCATCATAAGTGTAAACTATTATTTAAAAAATTCAACTATTTTTATTCAACTTTATTATAAATATAATCAATTTAAGCTAGAACCATTGATATACAAAGGAAAATCAATCCATGTTATAGAATATACTATATAAATGCTCTAAAATTATATACTCTATTAAGGGAGGAGTTTAATGAATACATATATTCAATATAAAAAAGCTACTAACCATATTGCAAAACCATTTGCCTTTTTGGATGTTGATCTGCTCGATGATAACATCTCCCAAATTTTAGGTCACAGTTTAAATAAAAAAATAAGAATAGCTAGTAAATCCATTCGCAGTGTACCAATTTTAGAAAGAATTATGGAAAAAAGTGAGCGTTTTCAAGGGGTGATGTGTTACTCTGCACCTGAAGCTGTCTTCCTCTCTGAACATGGGTTTGACGATCTATTATTGGGATATCCTATCACCAATACGGATTACATCACTTCTATTGTTGAACAAATAAGAGAAGGGAAACAAATCACCTTCATGGTAGATTGTTTCAAACATATCAAACTCATCGAAAGTATTGTTAAAGATGAAGATATTAAAATACCAGTATGCATCGATGTGGATATGTCTTTGGTTTATCCCAATTTCAGATTCGGAGTTTATCGTTCTCCTCTTCGTTCAATTCACGAAATACATCAACTTATTTATACCATTCAACAATCCAAACAGTTAAAACTAGATGGTTTAATGGGTTATGAAGCACAAATTGCAGGTGTCGGTGATCAAGTGAAAGGAAAGCCACTTACAAATTCAGTAGTTCAATTACTTAAAAAACAGTCTATTGAGCAGATAAAAGAAAAACGAGCAGAAATCATAGATTCAATAAAAGAATATGACCTATCATTTCGGTTTGTCAATGGAGGTGGGACAGGTAGCTTAGCAAGCACTTGTAAGGAAGAAGTGATAACTGAGGTCACTGTAGGGTCTGGATTTTTCTCTCCTCTATTATTTGATTCGTATAAGGAATTTCAATATAAACCAGCAGCGGGTTTTGCCCTAGACATTGTACGCAAACCAAAAGAAAATATATTTACTTGTACAGGTGGAGGATATGTTGCTTCTGGAGCAACAGGAAAGGATAAACTGCCAGCTCCTTATTTACCAGAAAAAACAAAACTTCATTCTTTGGAAGGTGCTGGTGAAGTACAGACTCCTATTTTATATAAAGGAAAAGAGAACTTGGACATAGGTGATCCTATCTTTTTCCGTCATAGTAAAAGCGGTGAGTTATGTGAGCGCTTTAATCAATTATATTGTATTTCAAATGGCGAAATTGTAGATGAATATTTGACTTACAGGGGGGCAGGGAAATGCTTTCTTTAAAACAAAAACCTATAAATGAATGGAAAAACTGGTCAGGACTAGTAAAAAGTTCACCTCAAAATATCATTTACCCTCAAAACACTGAGGAGGTTGTAAAACTCATTCATCATTGTATAGAACAAAAACAACGTTTACGTGTAGTAGGTTCGGGGCATTCTTTCACCCCTTTAGTTCATACAAATCAATTACTAATTTCACTAGATGATATGCAAGGGATTGTAGAAGTAAACGATTCAGAACAATGGGCAGAAGTTTGGGCGGGAACAAAACTGAAAAAACTTAGTTTGCTTTTACATCAGCAAGGTTTTGCCCTAGAAAATATGGGTGATATTGACCACCAATCTATCGCAGGTGCTTTGAGTACTGGAACACATGGTACAGGTGTAAGTCTTGGGAATCTATCAACGCAAATAAAAGAGCTCACAATCGTAACAGGTACGGGCGAAGTGATCATTTGTTCAGATGAAAAAAATCAAAATATGTTTAAAGCTGCAGCCATTTCCCTTGGAGCATTAGGGATTATAGTCAAGGTTAAACTTAAAGTGGTCCCTTCATACAAACTGCATTGTAGATCGTTCAAACAATCGATAACAAATTGTTTGGAACAATTAGACCATTTAAAAACCAATCGAAACTTTGAATTTTTTTATTACCCTCACACCGAAACAACTCAGATTAAGATCACGAACGAAACGAATCAAACACCTTCACCTAGTCGACCTTTACAAAAATTTAAAAATGTAGTTTTAGAAAATTATGTTTTTTGGATATTATCAGAAGCAAGTCGCCTTTTCCCTCGTTTAAGCAAAACAATCAGCCGAATTTCAGCTAGTGGTGTACCTAATGCAGAAAATATAAATTATAGTCCATTTGTTTATACATCAGATAGAGTGGTCCGTTTCAATGAAATGGAATACTGCGTACCTGAAGGAAAACTAAAAAAAGTTGTTGAAGAAATGAAAAGATGTATGGATCAACAACAATTTGCCGTTCACTTCCCAATTGAATGTCGTTATGTAAAAAAAGATGATATTTGGTTAAGTCCATCCTATCAAAGGAATTCAGCCTATATTGCTGTTCATATGTATAAAGGTATGAAGTATGAGTCGTATTTTCAAGAGATGGAAACGATTATGCAAAAATATAATGGCAGACCTCACTGGGGAAAAATGCATACCTTAACTTCAGAAAAATTAAAAAAGTTATACCCAAAATGGAATGATTTTCAAAAGTTAAGAGATCAAATGGATCCAGAGGGAATCTTTTTAAATGATTATTTGGAGGGGGTATTCGATATTAAAAAATGACTTTAAAAAATAGTTAGGGTCCCTAAAAATTGCTCGATACATTTATGATTGGGACCCTGTCATTGAACCAATAACTAATAACATTCACAAAATATTCCCAATAAGTGCTTGGACACGAATTTGTTATGTCTCATTTTTTGGAAACACGCGGGATCTTGTTAAAAAACGAAATCCTTCTGGTCCTTCTAATGAAAACATTCCTCCACGGCCAGGTACTACATCAATAATCAATTGAGTATGCTTCCAATACTCATACTGCTGTTTATTCATATAAAATGGAGTGTCTCCAATTTCACCGATGGACACATCACTATTTCCTATTAAAAAATCATCTTTTGGATAACACATGGGAGAGCTCCCGTCACAGCAGCCGCCAGATTGATGAAAAAGGAGTGGACCATGTTTCTCTCTCAGCCTTTTAATCAATCCAATCGCCGCATCTGTAGCGATAACCTTCTCATCCATCTTAAAAGAATCCCAATGCCTGTGGACTGTAACTGATTAATAAATTTTTTGTTTGTTGATAATGAGATAACATCATTTTATGTGTTTCTCTTCCTATACCAGACATTTTATATCCACCAAAAGCTGCATGAGCTGGATAAGCATGATAACAATTGGTCCATACACGACCTGCCTCAATATTACGTCCAAATCGATAGGCTGTATTCATGTTTCTAGTCCAAACGCCTGCGCCTAACCCATACAAAGTATCGTTTGCTATTTCTAAAGCTTCTTCCTCATCTTTAAAAGTAGTAACAGATACGACAGGTCCAAAAATTTCTTCTTGGAAAATGCGCATTTTATTATGTCCTTTAAAAACGGTAGGCTCAATATAGTATCCATCTTTGAATTCGCTTTCAAGAATATTTCTTTTACCACCAATTAGCGTTTCTGCCCCTTCTTGTTCAGCAATATCAAAATAAGCTAATATTTTCTCCATTTGCTCAGAGGAAGCTTGAGCTCCAATCATCGTTTCCATATTTAAAGGATTTCCTTGTTTTATTTCTGCTACACGTGATAACGCTCTTTCCATAAACTGATCATAAATAGATTCATGAATGATAGCACGTGATGGACATGTACAAACCTCACCTTGATTTAAAGCAAACATAACAAACCCTTCAATGGATTTATTCAAAAAGTCATCATCTTGATCCATTACATCTTTGAAAAATATGTTTGGAGATTTCCCACCTAACTCTAGGGTAACAGGAATAATATTGTTTGATGCATACTGCATAATTAGACGTCCTGTTGTGGTTTCACCAGTAAAAGCTATCTTGGCAATACGATCACTTGACGCGAGTGGTTTGCCCGCTTCAACTCCAAATCCATTCACTATATTCAACACACCTGGTGGTAATAAGTCTTGAATGAGTTCAGCCCATACCATAATGGATGCTGGAGTTTGCTCGGCAGGTTTTAAAACTACACAATTGCCCGCAGCAAGTGCAGGTGCTAATTTCCATACTGCCATTAACAATGGAAAATTCCATGGGATGATTTGTCCAACTACACCTAGTGGCTCTGGATAATGATAAGATACTGTATCTTGATCAAGCTCCCCTAAACTACCTTCCTGTGCACGAATACATCCGGCAAAATAGCGAAAATGATCAATGGCTAATGGTAGATCTGCAATCGTTGTTTCACGAATAGGTTTACCGTTGTCCCATGTTTCCGCAATAGCTAACATTTCTAAATTTTCTTCCATTCGATCCGCAATTTTGTTTAGAATTTGTGCTCTTTCAGTGACTGAGGTTTTACCCCAGCTATGTTTTGCTTTGTGCGCTGCATCAAGTGCCATTTCAATATCATCCGATTTTGAACGAGCGATTTCGCAAAAGGCTTGACCCGTAACTGGGCTCACATTCTCAAAGTATTCACCTTTTGTTGGAGCAGTCCATTCTCCTCCAATGTAATTATCATACCTTTTTTTAAAGTTAATCATTGCATCTTGCATTCCTGGAGCTGCATAAATCATATTTTTTCCTCCTCACGAATTTTGAAATGATAAAGTTCACAAAAGTTTGTCTATCTATTTATAATTTATTCGAGATGGAACCTGTAATACCTGTATTTTCAAAATCTTTTCCTTTCCCCAATTCTCAAATTTCGATGATCATCGTTTTTTAGGTATTCACCAATGGTCAATCGTGATATAATAACCAAATTACTCGAAATATAACCCACAAAAGTGAAGGGATTAATTAAAAAATGAGTGAAAAACCAAAGAAAAAACTATCTCTTTTTCATTTAACCTGGCCGATTTTTATTGAATTTTTATTATATATTTTAATGGGAAATGCTGATACAATCATGCTTAGTCAGTATTCTGATAACTCTGTAGCAGCCGTTGGAATTTCCAATCAAATTCAAAATTTCATTATATTGATGTTTGGTATCGTTGTCACAGGTACAACGATACTAGTTGCACAAAATCTAGGGGCAAACGATAAAAAAACAGCTTTTGAAATTGGAAGAACATCTATTTCACTAAATATCGTGATTGGACTCGGACTTAGTTTGGTTTTATATATCTGTGCTCCCTATGCTTTGAAATGGATGAAAACACCACCTGAGTTAATGTCTGAGGCTAAAACCTATTTGCAAATTATTAGTGGATTTTTGTTTATTCAAGCGTTAATCATGACCGTATCAGGTATCATTCGTAGTCATGGATACACGAAACAAACGATGTATTCTACACTTACTATGAATATCATTAATGTAATTGGAAACTATTTATTCATTTTTGGTCCATTCGGAATTCCTGTATTAGGTGTTACAGGCGTAGCCATTTCTACAGTGATTAGCCGCTCAATTGGATTAACAATACTGTTTATATTTTTAATTACTAAAGTAAAGCAACCCATAAGCTTTCGCCATCTATTTTATTTTCCAAAAGAACATGTCAGAAAACTGATTAAAATAGGGGTACCATCTGCTGGAGAAGGTTTGTTTTATAATACACAACAGCTTACAATTACAGCCTTCATAGCTTTACTTGGAACCATGTTCATTACTACTCGTGTTTATGTATTTAATCTCATGTTTCTCATCCTATTATTTTCACTAGCTATCGGACAAGGAACTCAGATTATTGTCGGTCATCGTATTGGAGCAGGAGAAAACGAAAAAGCTTATAAACAAGTTATACACAGCTTAAAAATAGGCATGTTCATTAGTTTAATGATTGCAACTGCTTTTTACTTCCTTGCCAAACCATTATTAAGCATTTTTACAGATAATGCTGAAATTATTAGCTTGGGAACTAGTTTATTATTGATGACTATTATTCTTGAACCAGGAAGAGCCTTAAACCTTGTCATCAATAACTCATTAAGAGCGGCTGGGGATGTCAAATTTCCTGTTTATATGGGAGCCCTATTTATGTGGGGTGTCAGTGTTCCAACCGCTTATATTTTAGGAATTCATTTTGGTTATGGGCTTTACGGAATTTGGATCGGATATATTTTAGATGAATGGATTAGAGGATTGGCTATGCTATGGAGATGGCGTTCTCGTGCATGGGAAAAGATGGCTTTAGTTAAAACAAAAAAACAAGCTGACACATAATATAAATCACCAATTCTATTATAAAGTAGAATTGGTGATTTATATTATGCTGCTTATAAAAAGTTCATTTTCTGTCTGCTTCTTCTACATCTAAGAATATACTCATTGATTCTTTAATTGGATTCTCATCTACTACTGGAAAATCTGGGAATTTAATATGTTTGGTGAAGATACTAATAAGTAAGTTATTTATTTTATAAGTTTATTATTGTGGATCATCCAATCAAATGGTTAACATTCTGAAACCCAATTTGGATTATTCAATGTTAATGATTTTTTTACATTTAACATTACTATTGACAATTTAAATATTACGAGTGTAATATGGTAATAAGTATTACGCCCGTAGTATTTATAATGTTAGACCAAGGAGGTGTATTATATGAGTACTCATTCTAAGATATCAGATGCTGAATGGATAATCATGGAGCAGTTGTGGAAAAAATCTCCCCAAACTTCAGCTGAAATTATTGATAAGCTAAAAGATTCAACAGAGTGGAACCCCAAAACGATACACACTTTAATCAACCGTTTAGTAAAAAAAGAAGTGTTGGGTGTTAAGAAGGAAGGTCGCTTTAAACAATTTTACCCTCTTCTCTCTGCCGAGGAATGTCGGAAAAGAGAGACAACATCTTTTTTAAAAAAGATCTATGCTGGTTCACGTCAAATGTTTATTTTAAATTTTATTAAAAATGAGAAGTTAACGGATAAGGAAATTGAAGAATTAAGAAAGATCCTTAATCAGAAAAAAAATGAAGATTAATTCTAACTTACGCATAAGAGAAACTCAGATTAATAAAATTTTATGATTGTTTCCATATCGCTAATAAAGTGTGGTGAAAACATGGATGTACAAAATTTATTTTCAATTGTTTTAAATTTTTCTCTTATAGGGGGTATTATAGCAGTCCTCATTCTCTTTATAAAAAGAGTTCTGAACGATAAACTCTCTGCACATTGGCACTATTACATTTGGCTTATATTGATTATAAGGCTTCTGATTCCTTTTAGTTTTGAAAGTTCATTGAGTTTAGTTCAATACTTCCCCACTTTTTCAGAATTTAAGATAAATGAACCTATTGAAACTCCTGTTAGGAATCAAACAACATCACCTCCCTTAAATATGGAAAACATTAAAGGTAAAAATGAGAATATAACTATAAATGAAATGAATGAACCGCCTGTTGCTATTCAAACAATGACGAATCTAACATTGACGAATTTCAATAAAGAAATTATGGAAGTGGGTGAAAAGGATTCAATCTCAGAAAGTGTGGCTGTTAAACAAATAAAATTCAATATTTTTAATCTAAGTTCATTAGGGATGTTGTGGTTGTTTGGTGTGTTGATGGTTTTTATATTCTTTTTGATCGAAAATATCGATTATAACTGGAGATTATCGAAACAACCGAAATGTAAAGATGTTGACATTTTATCTCTGTTAGAAGCATGTAAAAAGAAATTAAAGGTAAGTTCAAATATACAAATAATAAATGATGACAAGATAGACTCGCCATCGATAATTGGTTTTTTAGTACCTAAAATTGTGATTTCTAAACCATTATTAGAAAGCTTGTCAAAAAATGAAAAGAAGTATGTGTTGTTGCATGAGTTAACACATTTCAAAAAAAAGGATGTGCTTATTCAATGGATGAGTATCATAGTTTTAGCCATTCATTGGTTTAACCCTATTATTTGGTACAGCTTCTATCAATTGCGTAAAGATTGTGAGTTATCGTGTGATGCCTCCGTTTTATCTCAACTAAAAAAAGACGAACACCTGGCATATGGCAACACTTTATTAAGTGTTTTAGGAAAAGTATCAAAACCAACCTTCATTCCTAGTTCCATAGGGATGTCCGCTGGTCTTTCAGATATGAAATCAAGAATGAAGAGAATTAATATGTTTAAAAAACAATCTCGGAAATGGATTATGCTCTCTATTATGATAACCGCAAGTATTATTCTTGTTGGATTCACAGTATTTGATTTAAATAACAATGGTCAAGACGCATCTCAATCAGTAGTTGGCAACATTCAATCAGATCATGAAACAGAAGAAAGTAATCCAGAAAATCTGACAATAGATACAATAGGGACTTGGACTGAGGTTTCCAGTATGAATCAAGCAGGTTATCCTGATAATGCATCAGTAGTCATCGATGGCAACATTTATATTGTTGGAGGATCTGTAATTAAAGATGGAGTTTATGTGTATTCATCAAGCTTAGAAGTGTATCATCCACAAACGGATACTTGGACACAATTGGCTAGTATGAATCAAGCTAGAAATAACCATACAACTGAAGTGATCGATGGTAAAATTTATGTAGTTGGTGGGTATGGATATGATGGAGAAGATTATCGTTATTTATCAGACGTAGAAGTGTATGATCCACAGTCGGATACTTGGAGACAATTGACTAGTATGGATCAAGCTAGAGGCAACCATTCAGCAGAAGTCATTGATGGAAAAATCTATATAGTTGGTGGGGATGGAAATCAAGTAGATTATAGTGTCCTTTCAAGTGTAGAAGTTTATGATCTTCAAACCGATACATGGACACAATTAACTAGTATGAACGAAGCTAGATTTAGATTTGCAACTGAAGTAATCGATGGGAAAATTTATACTATAGGTGGTCGAGGTGACTACACTTTATCGAGTACGGAAGTATATGATCCAGAGACGGATACTTGGACACTGTTAGCTAACATGAATAAACCAAGAGAAGATTTTTCAATAGGAGTCATCGATGAAAAGCTCTATGTAGTAGGTGGATTTAATGGAAATTTTATGAGATATAGAAAAGAAAATTATTTATCAAGTGTAGAAGTTTATGATCCACAAACGGATACATGGACACAATTAACTAGTATGAATCAACCTAGAGATAACCATGCAACTGAAGTGATCGATGAGAAAATTTACGCAATCGGTGGGTATTATGATTATAATCATTTATCAAACGTTGAAGTTTATGATCCTGAAACAGACAAGTGGACAGAGGTTACTAATATGAATCATGCAAGATATGGTCAAGCAACAGAACTCATCGATGATAAACTATATGTATTAGGAGGATATACACAAGAACAATATGGTTCAAGATCAGTAGAAGTATATGATTTTATGAAGTAATTCAGATGGTTTTTATAAATATATTGTTTTAAAGATAGGAGTTAAGAAATTAATGAAAATAATATTGAGTTTCATTCTAAGTCTAGCTCTTTTTAGTATTTTGTACATTTATTTTCCGGGGAATTATACAGATCCACAAGTAGAAACCAGCTTAAATAAATCAATTGATCATGAAAACAACTCAGAAAATCAACAAGTTGAAGAAACAGCTAAAATAACAAAAGAAGACTTAGTAATTAGAGTAAAACAAATGTATCCAAATGTATTGGCATCAGCTAATCTAGAAGAATTTACTTTTGATGGAAAGGATCCTTCTAAAAAGGATGAATTTAAATTATATTATCGTGAAAATGGTGAACAGTATATTCCTCCAGATTTAAGAGGTACATTTATATTTTATGGAAAAGAGCTAACTTTAATTGCTGCCTCCTTTGGTGGCGATGCAGCAACAAAAGGGAATTCATTCCCTCCCAAAGTTGATCTTGAAGAAAGTAGAGATATTGCTGAGGAATTTTTAAATCAAATATATGATATGAGTGATTATGGCATGAAGTATAGTTATTATCACGACTTTCAAAGACCTTTAACCGAAATTCTTCAAACAGAGTATGAATTTTATAAAATGAAGAATGGTATACGCATTTCAGATCAGGGAGGTTGGATACTCGTTCAAGGTGATGGAAGGATCAGAAGTTATAACTATTATAATCAACCTTATGAGAGTTATTATTCCTCCCTACAAGATCATACGTATGATTCTCCAAGCAACATGTTAAGTGAAGATGAAATTAAGCAGCAACTGAAAAATGAATTAAATGTACAGCTAAAATATATTAGCGAATGGAACTCACCTTCGAGCAAAGATATTTATTTAGCTTATGCCGTAGATCCTTCTGTAAATAAGATCAATGCCATAGAAGGAACATACTATATTGACGGAGAGTCCATGGATATTAGTGAACTAAATTCTATCTCCACATATCAACCTTTATCTAAATCTACTGACAAATCGACGTATAGTTTCATTAAAGGCAATACAGAACAATACGTCTTAAAAATATTGGAGCAAATATTAAAGGTGGAACAATCAGAAATAGAAATTGATAAAATAGAAGAACTAAAATTAGAAAAAAACTTAAAATACTCTATATCATTCAATGTGAATAATAATAATGGCGAGATGATGATTGATGGTGACACCGGAGACTTCTATTACTTGAGTTCAACTGATAAATTAAATACGCCAAATACTAATGAAGTGTCCGAGTTATCAATAAATGAAGCTAGAGAATTTGCAATGGAATATATAAACCAGCTTTCCCCTGTCAATTCTCAAGATATTGTGTGGAGAGATCATCCTAAAGATTATTCCACTAGAAATGAAAATTATAGTTTTGAATTTCACAGATTAATCAACGGGATTCCTTATGAAGGGGATGAAATCAACGTTATAGTTTCCAAAAAGAATGGAAAATTAATAGAATATTTTATGAGTCTTGATGACATGGATCAATTTCCTATCGGTGACATTGTTATAAGTCAGGAGGAAGCTTTCTCTGCATATCTAGATCAAATGTCCACAGATTTATATTATGAACACAAATACAATGATTATTATGAGGATTTGAAACAGGCACACTATAATTTAATCTACGGAATAAATTTCAAAGTACAATATGTGGATGCGACAACAGGTGAAATTGTAAAGTTATATGGTGTAGATACCTTTGAAGTCCCTGATATCAAGGTAAATCATTCTTTGGCAGAAGATGAAATTAATTATATGATACAATCTGAAATCATTATGCCTGATAAAAATGGGCAGGTACAAACGGATCATGCATTAACAGTTGAACAAGGAATAAGTATACTCGTAAAATCTTTATACAATAAAGATTATATTAACAACTATCCTGATGGTTTATCAGGATTTCAAACTTTCCATAACATTCAGCCTGACATGGCAGCATATCCATTTATTGAAAGTGCTGCAGATAAAGGAATCATTGATACGGAACAAGAAACTTTCAATCTTGATGAATCACTAACGAGAGAAAAACTTGCCTATTGGTTTGTTCGATTGCTAGATTCAGAAGCTATCTTAGAACAAGAACTGTCTATCTCCAACTTCACTGATAGTCATCTCATTTCTGACAAATATGAAGATCAAGTTGAACTTGCAGATGCCTTAGGGCTTATTACAAAAAATGAAAACGGTGAGATTCACCCACAAGAGTCAGTAACTACTGCTCAATTAGCCATATATATCCGTAACTTAGTAAATTTACCTAACACCATGAATAATGATAAATTCATTATTAGGTAATAACCTACACCCAATATTTTATTATTAATTTTAAATATGTAAAAAAGGTAAATCGCACAATCCTTTAATACATTTTTTAAGGGTTGTGCCATTTTAAAATAACTTTTAAATCCATACATCGTTTTCAGCAGTTAATTCTCCTTTGGAAAGTTTAACTTCTCCATCACGAAATGCTATTTTCATTTCGCCTTCTATTATAATAAAAACCTCATCGGTGTCTTTATGACTATGCCATACAAACTCACCCAAAAATTTTGCTAATTTAAACTGATAATCATTCATTTCACTAATCACTTTAGGAGTCCAATGCTCTTTGAATTTAGATAGTTTTTCACTTATATTAATGGCTTGATCTTGATAATCCATATTAACACTCCTCATAAAATAACATTGGTATTCTAGATTAAGTTTTTTATTTTCGTATATTATAATAAAAACAGTGGGTTCTTGTCTAATATGAAAATGAAAGTTATAGATGGTTAGAACATGGATGGGAGGTTTTAATTATGTATGTAGTTACATCAGATGAAATGCGTAAACTAGATCATTATACGATAAATACGATTGGAATTCCATCGTTAGTATTAATGGAAAATGCGGGACGAGAAGTGGCTAATGAAATCTTAGTGTGGACAAAAAAACATAAAAGATCAAACCACAAAAAATGGTTGATTCTTGTTGGAAAAGGCAATAATGGTGGGGATGGTTTAGTTACTGCTAGACATTTGATGGAAGCTGGTTTTGAGATTGATATCCTATATGCACAGTCCCCAGACCTATTTAAGGGGGATATGATCACACAACATAATATCACGAAAAACTTAAAACTCTTAACAGATGTGTATCAAAATAAAACGATTGATTGGAATCGATATGAAGGTATTATTGATGCTCTTCTAGGAACGGGTACTAAAGGTGCCCCAAAAGAACCTTATGCCTCTTTGATCAACAAAGTAAATGAATCAAAGTTGCCTATTTTTTCAATCGACATCCCAAGTGGACTTGATGCCGATACGGGAATCCTTTATCAACCTTGTATCAAAGCAGAGAAAACGATAACTTTAGCCTTTTTAAAATGTGGTCTTGTCCAATCACCAGGCGCAGAAATAGCAGGAGATGTTATAGTAAAACCTATTGGCATCCCGATATCAACAACTAAACAATATTCAATACAAACCTTTTCACTTCAAACTTCTGTTTTTGAAAAAAAACTTAACGTAAATATGAATCTGCCTAGAGAATCTAATACACATAAAGGGACTTATGGTCATGCCCTGGTTGTAGCAGGAACATTACAAATGAGTGGTGCTGGTCTACTTTGCTCTAAATCAGCTTTGAGAGCTGGCTGTGGATTAGTTACTTGGTCTTTGCCACGAACGATAGCGAACCAAATGTTAGGAATCTTACCTGAAGTGATGTTAGTGCCTGTTGAGGACAAAAAAAGTGGAGAATGGAATGTTCAATCAGCAGAAGATATTATACAATTAAGTGAAAATAAACAAGCCCTTGTGATTGGACCTGGATTAGGAAGGTTTAAAGAAGATGATCTGTGGCTTCGTAAGCTTTGGGAACGGATAGAGTGTCCTTTAGTTATGGATGCTGATGCTTTAAATATCATTTCAGATGCTGAACATTTTGAAAAATGGGATCGTAAAGATACACCTGTCATTTTCACTCCACATCCTGGAGAAATGGCAAGACTTTTAAATTGTACAATCAATGAAGTTCAGGAGAATCGAATTCAAATTGCTAGAGAATATGCGATTAAACATAAGATAGTTGTTGTAATTAAAGGTGCACATACCGTTGTTGCTACAGCGAATGGAGATGTATATATTAATAATACAGGAAATACAGGCATGGCCACTGGAGGGTCCGGTGATGTACTTGCTGGTATGATCGCTGGATTGTTAGCACAAAATTACACTGCTGAACAAGCAGCAGTTCTTGGTGTATACCATCATGGATTAGCTGGTGATCGTGCAGCTTCAAAAAGATATTCACAACATTCGTTAATCGCTGGGGATATAATAGAGGAACTCTAGGAGGAGAAATTATGTGTGGAAGATTCACCATAACCGTTACAATTGATGAATTATTAAGTCGTTACTTGTTAGAATCAGTTCCTTTTCGTTATATACCTCGATATAATGCTGCACCTGGACAAATGATCACCTCTATCATTGCACACAAAGGGAAAAATAGAATAGGACAACTGAAGTGGGGGCTAGTTCCCTCATGGGCAAAAGATGATAAAATTGGGTATAAATCTATAAATGCAAGAGCTGAAACGATACAAGAAAAAGCATCTTTCAAAAAAATTGTCCACAATAAACGATGTATCATTCCAGTAGATGGTTTCTATGAATGGAAAAAAACAAACGGAATAAAGCAACCCATGAGAATCCAGCTTAAAGATAATAAATTGTTTTCACTAGCTGGATTATATGATACGTGGATAAATGCTGAAGGAGAAAAATTAAACAGTTGTACAATTATCACTACAGAACCCAACCAGCTTTTGTCTAACATTCACGATCGAATGCCCGTTATTTTAGACGAAGAAGAAGAACATCAATGGCTTGATCATGAAAATTATCACTTTGATACTGTTAAGACTTTGTTCAAACCTTATCCTTCAGATAAAATGAAAGCTTATCCTGTTTCCAATGTGGTTGGTAACGTGAAGAATGATTCGCCTGATTGTATCGAAGAACATACGGAACATTTTTTATTTTAAATTCCTCTAAAAAGTTAAAAAGTGTGTGACCTTTTTTATATGCTGGAAAAGGTTTCATATTATATTTTTCGTTATACTTTATTTCATAAAGATATAGAAAAAAACGCAGATTTTATCCTGCGTTTTTTTTCTTGCGCATAACGCTTGGCAAATCCAACATACCGTGAGACAGGTTTGGAACATATGGAAACTAGTCCATAAAGCAAATTCTACGAAGGAAATACTTAAATAAATCTGAATAAAAGACAAATTATCCCCCATACAATGTATCAACGAGGAGATAACCCCCTCACTAGTACCAACGGTGTATAAAAAAATGTCATGTAAATTAGTTAAGGAGGTAGAGAAATGCCTAGAATTGTAACAGCAGTTGTACCCATTGTTATGACTCAATTTGTTACCAATTTCGGATTTGCTAGCATTCCTATTTTTGACATCGTTTTAGGAGTTGCTGAAGGAGAAGAAGAAAGTGCTATTATCGTGGATATCACCGCTGCGCAGCAATTGTTTGATAAAAGAATAGGTATTAAATGGAGGCAAAGAACACTTGCTATGAAAGGTGCTACTGTTCCAAAGCTTGGACCAGTACTTCCGATTCTAAGAGTTGATTTTGACCCTAGTATAGAAAGTATAGCAAGGTTTATTTTTGAAGATTTATCACCAGAAATCGAACGTCTTAATGGAGGGAATTTAGTTTTTGTTATTGCTAGAGGCAGATATGGAAGTGGAATTTTTGTAGATGATGAATTTTCATTCCCTTTCCTTTTAGATCAAATAGAGTAAACAATCTATTTTGTGAAAACTTATCTCTCGATTAATATCCATCCAAACAGACGGAAAAGCGATTGATATTTGTCAAAGTGAATCGAGAGATAAACTTGTAAACCAAATAAGGCAAGTGAAATATCTCAATAATATAGTGGAACAAGATCATCGTTTCATTAAGAAACGTGTGGCGAACAATGCCTTATTTCTTAATCAATTTGATTAAAATATATAAATTATTGAAAAATCATTCCACTAACGAAATTTCTTTTTCTTTAAAAAATTCTTTATTAGGTAAGTAATGAATAGATTTGATATTTCTTACCGTCCTTGTTTTGGACCTCATAACGATTGAATCCGTTTCTGCTCTCTGACCTGAAAGATAACGAACCCCACTTAAAAAATCACCTTCAGTAACACCTGTTGCAGCAAAAATGACATCGTCCGTTCCAACCATATCGTCCATCGTTAAGACCTGACACGGCCTTTCAAATCCCATTTTTTTACAACGGTCATATTCTTCTTGAGTCCCAGACATCAGTCTCCCTTGTATCTCTCCACCTAAGCAACGAAGGGCTGCAGCAGCTAATACTCCTTCTGGAGCACCACCAGAACCAATATACATATCAACTCCTGCTTCTGGTAATGAAGGAGCTATGGCACCTGCTACATCCCCTTCGGTTAATAATTTGATTCGGACACCGATTTGACGTAGTTGTAATATTAAATGCTGATGACGTTCACGGTCTAATATTGTAACTGATAAATCGGGAATTCTTTTATTTAAAGCTTTAGCAGCTTTAGTAATCATATCTTTTAAAGGATCATCAATACTTAGAACTCCCACAAGCTCAGGTCCAACCGCTAATTTTTCCATGTACATATCGGGGGCATGAAGTAAATTCCCTTTATCTGCTACTGCAATCACAGCAAGGGCATTATTGAGTCCCTTGGCTACTATTTCTGTACCATCTAAAGGATCAACTGCAACGTCTAGTTCAGGACCTGCTCCACTCCCAACACTTTCGCCTATATATAACATAGGTGCCTCATCCATTTCACCCTCACCTATAACAACTGTACCTTTCATAGATACTGAATTTAATATATATCTCATAGCAGAGGTAGCTGCTTGGTCAGCCCCCTCTTTATTACCGCGTCCCATCCAAGGAGCAGATGCTAATGCAGCTAACTCTGTAATTCTTACAATTTCTAATGCTAATTCACGCTCCATGATACCCTCTCCTTTTTATGAATTTTTTAATCTGAACCGAGTCCTATATTTTTAGTATGGTTTTAATTAGATTTATTACATATTTTTGATTATATTTTAATCCATTAGTTATGAATGTAAGTTGCTATCGTGTAAACTTATAATAATTGCAGCTGTTTCTTCAATGGCTCTTTCCGTTACATCAATAATTGGGCATCCGACTCTTTTCATTAAATCGCTTGCTATTTTATGCTCTTCTATTATGCGTTCTAGAGTGGCATAATTTGCTCCAGAAGGCATACCCAAAGCTTTCAATCTTTCTTTTCGAATCCTTAATATCTGTTCAGGCTGCATAGAAAGACCGATCACTTTACTTCGAGGAATTTCAAACAACTCTTTTGGTGGTTTCACTTCAGGTACTAATGGAAGGTTAGCCACTTTAATTCCTTTATGTGCAAGAAAGATGCTTAAAGGAGTTTTAGATGTCCTGGAAATACCAACCAAAACCAACTCAGCTTGTAAAAGTCCTCTTACGTCACGACCATCATCAAATTTAACGGCAAATTCTATAGCTTCTACTTTTTTAAAGTAATTTTCATCCATTTTATGAAGTAATCCAGGTTCTTGTTTAGGTATATTATTAAATGTATCAATGAAAGCCTGCATCATTGGACCCATGATATCAACTGCTCTTACCCCTAAACGAATGGCTTCTTGTTTCATCATTTCACGCAACTCTGGTTGAACAAGTGTATAGGCAACGACTGCATTTTCTGAATGTGCATCTTCCATGACAACTTTTATTTGATCTTCATATTGTATATGACCTACTCTTTTGATTTCGATCTGAGTCATATCAAATTGACGTGCAGTAGCTTTCACTACGGTTTCCGCAGTTTCTCCTATGGAATCTGAACAAATATAAATTTTATATCTAAGTTTCTCGTCCACTATGAATCCTCCAATGAATTATAATAAAGTATCTGTTAAGTCCAACAATAAACGAGTCATATTCGTTTTCGTGATTCTACCTATGATTTCATCTTTTTTAGAAATCACAGGTAACGTATCCACATCATGTTCAATCATTTTTTTAGCCGCTTCAATTACAGATTGATCTGGTTGAATGGTAACGATATTAGGCTGTCTTGTCATTACTAGGTGTACAGGCATTGTAGAAGATGCAGGATTACCTAATGTGACTTTTAACAAGTCTTTCCTTGATAAAACTCCTTTTAAAGTTCCATCATCATCGCTCACGACTAAACTCCCAACATTATCCATAAAGAGTGTAACTACTGCATCATGAACCGTTGTTGTTTCTTTTACAACAACAGGAATACTTTGGATGTCTTTAACCTTAATTTGCTCTAATTTTTTAGCCGCTTCGTAGTTAGGCAATGCTGATTTTCCCGGGAAATATCCAACCTTTGGTTTGGCTTCAAGATAACCGACCATGACAAGTACGGATAAATCTGAACGTATTGTAGGCTTGCTCACCCCAATCAATTCTGCAATTTGATCTCCAGTTATAGGTACATTTTCTTGTACAATTTCTATGATTTTTAATTGACGAGATGTTAGTTCGATCGTTTTCACCTCCAAAAGTGCATACGTTCCTCACAATAAAAACTTAACATATTACTTTAATTATTAACTAAAAGTTAATTAAATTCAATTGCACTTTGCGCAGCGGCGATTCTTGCTAGTGGAATTCGATATGGAGAGCAGCTAACATAGTCCAACCCAATTTGCTGGCAGAAGAGAATGGATTCTTTGTTCCCACCATGTTCTCCACAAACACCCGTCTTCAGATTTGGTTTTACAGTTTTACCCATCTCTACAGACCATTGTATTAATTTACCTACTCCTTTTTGATCTAAAACTTCAAATGGATTATTTTCTAATATTTTTTCCTCTGTATACTTATCAAGGAACTTACCTTCTGCATCATCCCTACTATATCCAAAGGTCATTTGTGTTAAATCATTTGTTCCAAAGGAAAAGAAATCTGCATATTGAGCAATTTCATCTGCTGTTAAAGCTGCACGTGGAACTTCTATCATCGTACCCACTTCATAATTACAATACTTAATTTCTTCACCCAAAATTTCCTTTGCAACTTGGTTTACTAATTCTCTTAACCTTTTTAATTCATTCACATCACTTATAAGTGGAATCATTAATTGTGGCATTACTTCTATTCCTTTTTGAAGGCTAGAGAGTATAGCTCGAAATATAGCTTCAATCTGCATATCATAAATTTCTGGAAATAAAATGCCTAATCTGCATCCTCGTTGTCCTAACATCGGATTCATCTCATGTAAATTGCGAACTTTATTAATTAATGAATCTAACTCATTTATATTTGTCTCTTTATCAACACCTAAATCGACTCTTTGTTTTTGTAATAGTAATTCTTCTAATTTAGGTAAAAATTCATGTAGAGGTGGGTCCAACAATCGAATCGTAACAGGTAAACCATTCATTTCATAAAATAAATCTTCAAAATCTGATTGCTGCCATGGCAATAAACGATCTAAATGAATTCTACGTTCTTCAAATGTTTGAGCCATGATCATATTTTGTACGATAGGCAACCTGCTTGGTGACATGAACATATGCTCCGTACGACACAACCCAATTCCTTCTGCTCCAAACTCACGAGCTTTTTTTGCATCTATACCACTATCCGCATTTGCATAAACCTTTAATTCTCTTATTTCGTCTGCCCAGTTTAATAAAGTGGATAACTCTTCTGAAATTTCAGGATCCTTTAATTTTATTTTACCTCGAATAACCTGACCGGAAGATCCATCTATCGAGATCCAGTCTCCTTCTTTCACACTAATATCACCAACCATAAAGGACTTTGCCTTTAAGTCAATCTCTAATTCATTACAACCGCAAACACAAGGTTTCCCCATACCTCTAGCTACTACTGCTGCATGACTAGTCATTCCACCTCTGCTGGTTAAAACCCCTTCTGCTGCAAACACACCATGTATATCTTCAGGTGTTGTTTCAATTCTAACCAAAATAACCTTTTCTCCATCATTAGACAGTTTTTGAGCAGTATCAGGATCAAACACAACTTGCCCAGAAGCTGCACCAGATGAAGCTGGAAGTCCTTTTGCAATAACATCTAATTTATTTTGATCATCAATAGAACGATGAAAAAGCTGCTCCAATTGATTCACTTCTATTCTTTGCAATGCGTCTTTTTTAGTAATCAGCCCATCTTTGGATAAATCCACAGCGATTTTCACTGAGGCTTGTGCTGTACGTTTTCCATTACGTGTCTGTAATATATATAATTTGTTATTTTCAATGGTAAATTCGATATCCTGCATATCCTTATATTGATTCTCAAGTAAATAAGCAGTTTTATATAATTGATCATAGATTTCAGGAAATTGTTCCTTTAGAAACTCAATTGCAATAGGTGTTCTTACTCCTGCTACGACATCTTCACCCTGAGCATTTGTTAAAAACTCTCCAAATAAATTAGCTTCTCCAGTAGAAGGATCTCTAGTAAATAAAACTCCTGTACCGCTTTCTTCCCCTAAATTTCCAAAAACCATAGATTGAATGTTTACTGCAGTTCCTTGTTCACTTGGAATACCATAAGCTTTACGGTACACTTTGGCACGTTGATTATTCCATGATTCAAATACAGCTTCAATTGCCAAACTCAACTGAACATTAACATCCTGAGGAAATTCTCTATTTGCGTGATATTTAATCAATTGTTTAAATTGTTCAATTAATAATTGTAGGTCTTCTGCCGGGATATCACTATCATGTTGGTATTTATTTTTCATTTTTATTTCATGCAGCTTTATTTCAAATGAATGTGATTCCACACCAAAAACGACGTTCCCAAACATTTGAATTAATCTGCGATAACAATCATAGGCAAAACGAGCATCCTGAGCATTTTTAGCCAGTCCCTTTACCGTCTGATCATTTAATCCCAAGTTTAGAATGGTATCCATCATCCCTGGCATTGAAGCAACAGAACCGGATCGAACAGACACTAATAGTGGATTTTCTAGGTCTCCAAAAGTCTGATTCTTCACCTGTTCCAATTTTTTCAATGCACTTGATACTTCATCAAATAAACCTTCAGGAAGTCGTCCATTGCATTTATAGTATTCTCTGCATACGTCTGTAGTTATTGTAAAACCTGGAGGTGTTGGTAGTCCAATATTGGTCATTTCTGCAAGATTTGCACCTTTACCCCCAAGTAAATATTTCATATTTGCGTTGCCTTCATGAAAATGGAATATGCGTTTAACCTTCACTGTCATTGAAAAGTACCTCCGAATTTAATTCATTGCAATGATCATTTTTACAAGAGCTATAAAATGTGATGACATTGTCCGTATCTACTGTATCTATTACTTCCCCACAGTGTTTACATATAATGGTACCTAAATCGTTTATATGACCGTTTTGTCCCATAATTCACACTCTCCTTGTTTTTGTTTATTGATCACCAAATGCGCTAAATCAACTACTCGACAAGAATATCCCCATTCATTATCATACCAAGCCAACACTTTGATTTGATCTTCAGCAACAGATAATGATAACCCATCAATCACAGCTGATTTTTCATTTCCTATAAAATCACTTGAAATTAATGGATCATTTATATAGTCCAAATATGGAGATAAATGACCTCTGGCTGCACCTTCAAATACCTTTCGAACCTTTTCTAATGTGACATCATCATGCACTTGGATTGTCATATCAATGAGTGAAACATCTGGAGTAGGTACACGAACAGACAATCCTTGAATAATCGGTGCTAGGTGTGGTATTACATTTTTAAGTGCTTTACCTACCCCAGTACTTGTTGGAATAATAGATTGAGTACAAGCACGTGCTCTACGTAAATCATGATGTGGATTATCTAAATGTTTTTGATCATTTGTATAGGAATGAACGGAAGTAACCCATCCATTTTTAATAGAAAACGTTTTATCTAAAACGTCTAAAATAGGTGCTACGCAGTTTGTTGTACACGAAGCTGATGATAAAAGTTTATGACTCTCCGGGTCGAAGAGGTGATCATTTACTCCCATCACTACTGTTAAATCCATATCCTTCGCAGGGGCTGTGTTAATAACAGTCAATGCTCCTGATTGTAAGTGTTTTTGTGCACTTTCTCTGTTGTTGAATTGTCCTGTTGAATCTATGACAACCTTTACACCAAGCTGTTCCCAAGGTATGTCCTCAGGGTACATTTCGTAAGTTACCTTCACTCTAAAACCATTTATGATCAGATCCCCATCTTCGATTTCTACGGAACCATTGAACTTCCCATGAACTGTATCGTATTTAATTAAGTGACTTACCGTTTCTATAGAATATTTACTATTAATTGCAATAACCCTAGAGTCATTTAGACTAAGGTTTGAGTCAAAAGCCTTACGTAAAACAAGTCTACCAATTCTCCCCATTCCATTAATACCAATCATTATCATTCATCCCCTAATCCTATATAATACGTCTTATTTATATATAATGTATCATATTTAAATATAATGCACAATATATAAAATTATAAATATATTTAATGTGTCATTATTAAAATAAAATGATATATTAAAACTCGGAAAATGAATTTCCGAGTCAGTTTAATTAAATAAGCGCAGTATTATAAGTATCCATAGAAACTCCTGATTCAATCGCGGCTTTACTTACCGCTTTAGCTACAGCTGGAGCAACACGTTTATCAAATGGCGCGGGTATAACATAGTCTTTACTTAACTCCTGTTCTGAAACAAGAGAAGCAATAGAAAATACGGCTGCTTCTTTCATTTTCTCATTAATATCGGATGCGCGTACATCTAATGCGCCCCGAAATATTCCTGGAAAGGCTAAGACATTATTGATTTGGTTTGGAAGATCAGAACGCCCAGTCCCTACTACTCTTGCGCCTGCTTCAATAGCATCTTCATACATAATTTCTGGAATTGGATTTGCCATAGCAAATATGATCGCATCCTGATTCATGGAACGTACCATTTCTTTTGTTACAACATTCGCAGCAGAAACACCAATAAAAACATCTGCTTTTTTCATCGCATCGGCCAAAGTTCCTTGTTCTTTCTTAAGGTTTGTATAACAAGCCATTTCATGTTTAACTTCATTCATACCAAACTCGCGTCCTTCAAAAATAATACCTTTAGAATCACATAAAATCATATCATTCACACCAAACCGATTTAATAACTTAACAATAGCAATACCTGCTGATCCTGCACCATTCACTACTACTTTAATGGAGCCCATTGATTTTTTTACTAATTTTAGTGCATTCACTAATCCAGCTACTGTTACAATGGCTGTGCCATGTTGATCGTCATGAAAAACTGGGATATTTAATTCATCTTTTAAACGCTCTTCAATTTCAAAACAAGCGGGTGCAGCAATATCTTCTAAATTAATACCGCCAAAAGTAGCCTCAAGCAATTTAACAGTTTCAACAAATTGATCAACATTTGTTGTATCCAAGCAAATAGGGAAAGCATCTACTCCTGCAAAACTTTTAAACAAAACAGCTTTTCCTTCTATTACTGGAAGTGATGCTTTAGCACCAATATTACCAAGACCCAATACGGCAGTTCCATTAGAGATAACAGCAACACTGTTCCCTTTTATGGTATAATCATAAACCGCATTTTCATGTTTGTGGATTTCTTTACACGGCTCTGCTACCCCTGGTGAATAAGCTAGGGATAAATCCTTAGCCGTTTTAACTTCAACTTTAGTATTCACTTCTAATTTCCCTTTATTCAATCGATGCAGTTCTAGTGCTTCTTCACGTAATGACATTACAACCTCTCACCCTCTTACTTTAATGTGTTAATGTGTTTTAAATAATGTATCATATATATTAATAATGCACAATATATAAATTTATTATTTTTATATAATGTGCATTTAATTAAATTAATGTGATTAATGATGCAAAAACAACAAAATATGATAGGATATTATTGGTATAGGAGATAATATAATGTGTATTTATTCAATGCAAAATAAATTCCTCTGGGTGGGGAATATAAAAAAGCCCACAAACGTGGGACAGGGTACCAGCATAGGACTTGATAGAATTTATATTGTTCTTTAAATAATGATATTAATTAAATGAATTTATTACTAAATGATCATTTGAATGAGGGAAATTAAAAAGATAATCCTGATAAGTTAGTTTTCAAAATCTACTACTCTTACAACTTCTTGTCCACAGTTTTTACATTTACCTTGTAATACTATACCAGTTGAATGCTCTTGTATCACATATTGTGCAATGCTAACTGCATCGCTACAATTTGAACACCAAACATTGTTAACAATCATTTTTCTATACTCTTTTTCGATAGATAACCACATTTGATTTGGGGAATTCAATTCAAAACATCTCCTTTAAAATTTCATCATCTCCCAAAGACCATTTTGTTGAATGGTATGTCTCTATCATACCACTTCTTTGTTATTCGTGATACAATTAGTTGTGATTTTTCAACACTGAACCTGAAATATTAAAAGGGAGGATGTACCTAATGGATTTAACACAAAAAACAAATGAAAATATCCGTTTTATGGTAGAAGAAATCATACAAAAATTAAAAATGGCAACAGCTGCCGCTATGAAACCTGAGCATTTTAGTTTAGAACGATACGAAGACATTAAAGATATTTATGATTTAGTAACGAGTAAAAATAATTACAGTATTTCAGAAATGGAAGCGATCGTGAAGGAATTGGGAGATTTACGCAAATAAAGATTTAGCTTTTGCAATGGAAACCCCAAAAAGAAAACACACACTTTTGTGTGATCTCTTTTTGGGGTTTGTAATTTCATTTTTACTTAGATTTAAGTCTGCTGCGAATCGCCCATTTTCTTTCATGACGTTTCATATATTTAGGTAATGATTTATAAATTTCTGTAACTTCTTTAAAAGCCTCCTTAGCTTCTTCCTTTCTTCCACTTTGTTCATAAAGTTTTCCTAATAAATAATAGGATTCACAGGAAGAAGAGTGAATGCCGCGAAATTCCTGTAAATATTGAAAAGTTTTATCACGATCACTTTGAATAAAAACTTTAGCTAACTCTAGATACGGCTGTCCATACCCCGTTCTAGGATTTATTTCTAGTCCTTCTAATATATATTTTTCTCCTTCTGGAATGTTGCCCATCTTAAGATGTGTCAAACCAAGATCGCACAACACATTTGAATCTTGATCCATGCGAGGGAGGATCTCAATAAGAATCTGATTTGCTTCAGTATACTTTTTCTTTTCCATCAGTAGACTAGCTAATTCATATCTAGAAGAGACATCATTAGGGTTCAGTCTAATCTGCTGTCTTAAATTTGATATTTTTCTCATACGTTTAAAAGGTTTTGTTAGGCTAGGAAAGAACCCCAAAAAACGTCTGTCTAAAAAATATAAAATGATAAAAATCACGAGTAAAGCTATAAATGGATTTCCAAGGATTTGCCACAATAAAATAAAACCAATAAATTTCGTCATAAAAAAACACCCACCATGTTCTGGATTATAATTTAATGTATGAGAACAACTCATTATTATTGTATTATACCAGCGAAATTTCCTGCAGCAAACAAAGGTAATGAATTGCACTAAAAATTAGATGAATAGTACTAAGCCACTTTGTCTTATTTTCCTTCACTTTGGTGGAGCAGTATTATTTTACTTAGCCGCTTTATTCCTTCTGGAGGAGTTTGTCAATTTTCCTTTGTAAAATATATTGAAGGCAGCATTCGTGGAAGTGAGATGATGAGAAAATTGTCTGCCTCTTAAACCTCTTTTGGTAATATGACAGCAACCTCCGTCCCCCTATTCCACTCGCTTATTATAGAAAGCTGTCCCTTATGGAGCTGGACAAGTTGTTTTACTACAGCTAGTCCTATTCCTGTTCCTTCTTTATTCGCATTTACTTGATAAAACTTTTCTGTAATCTGTTCTAGTTTGTCCTCCTCAATCCCAATTCCATGGTCCTTGACACATACTTTAATTTCATTATAGTTATTATCTTCTACTGTAATTTCAATTGAATCGTCAATATTGGAAAACTTTATGGCATTATCAAGTAAATTAATAAACACCTGTTTTAAGCGGTTTTTATCAGCATTAATTTCAATATATTCCTTATGATTAAAATTGATTAGAATTCCTTTTCGCTCGGCTTTTATACTCATTTGCAAAATAACTTCATCAAGCAATTGAGTTATTGAAAATTTTGAAATGGATAAATTCAAGTTATAGGCTTCTAATCTAGAGAAATCTAATAATTCTTCTACTAATCCCATTAAACGATCCGCTTCTTTATTGATAATCTTTAATCCTCGCTCTGTCTCTTCCTTGTTATCTTGATCGCCTGTTAGAAGTGTATCACTCCAACCTTTAATGCCTGTAAGTGGTGTTCTCAATTCGTGAGACATCGAAGATATAAATTCATTTTTTAACTGTTCTGTTTTTTTAATTTCAACTGCCATCTCATTAAAGTTTTTAGAAAGAATACCGATCTCATCCCGATCATTTTCGTTTAACTTGATATCATATCTTCCTCTAGCAATTTTACGTGAAGCTTCAGTGATGTTTTTAATGGGGGTAGATATATTGGAGGCTAATTTATAACTTATTATTAAAACGATCAGCATTACGATAAGACCAATACCTATACTAAAAATCATTGTATTTTTTATTTTTTGATCGATTTGTTCAAGTGAAGTCATATATCTTGCAACTATGGTTATTTTTCCATCCACTAAAATCGGAGTAGAGACAGACATGATTTTTTCGTTTGTACTTTTGTTAACTCCTCTCCAAATCCCATTCTCCCCTTGTAATGCCTTCCTTATATCATCCGTATCCACAGTTTCATTAATGTTGAATCCACTAGTTGTTATTAGGATATTACCGTCTGTATTTAAAATTTGCAATTCTGCTTGATCGTGCGCAAAATTCTCTTTAATTTGTGATAAGTTTTGTTCGATATTACTAAGAGAAAGAGTCATATATCGGTTTGCAAACGAAGCTGTTGTATGTGCATGATTCATTAGTGCATTCGAAACGCCATTATAATAATAATTATAAACCACAGAAAAAAACACACCTAACAGCAGTAAAATCGTCAATAATATGATAAACATAAAATTCATGACGATTTTTCTTTTTATGCCATTCATGGCGTATCACCTGTCCATTTATATCCATAACCCCATACCGTTTGAATCCATTTTGGTTCTGAGGGATTGTCTTCTATTTTTTGACGAAGCCTTCTCATATTCACATCCACTATTTTAGGATCCCCTGGATAATCAAGTCCCCAAACTTCATCTAATAAATCATTTCTACTTACAGCTTGCCCATTCTGTTCTCTCAAAAGCTTTAATATCATAAACTCTGTTGGGGTCAAATCAATCATTCGTTCTCCTCTTTTGATTCTTTTCTCATTAGGAAATAAAGTGATTAACTCTTTATTATTATTATATTGTTCATCCGAAGAGACATTCATCCTTCTTATTAAGGAGTAGATTCTTGCCATTAACTCTGAGGGTACAAAGGGTTTGTTAATATAATCATCCGCTCCAGACATCAATCCATGAACTCTATCCACCTCTTGTACCCTAGCGGTTAACATGATAATTCCAATTCGCTCATTCATTTCTCTCATTTTTTGACAGACTTCAAACCCATCCATTCCAGGCAACATGACATCCAATAATGCAATATCTATTTTGTGTTCTAAAAATAGTTCTAATGCTTGTTCTCCTGTTTCCGCTTCGATCACTTTATAACCATTTCTCTCTAAATTTAGCGTGATAAAACTGCGTATACTCATTTCATCTTCCAATACTAGTACCGTTCTCATATAACCCTCTCACCTTTTCAATTATCACTTACTTAATCCCACAATAGTGAAGTGTAATTTTAATGTTTATTTTTAAAATTATAGAAGGTGAAAATAGGTGTATAACTCTGAGTTATCTACACTCATGGCAAATACATATTCATTTGTCCGACCTAATTCAAATGTATTCTCATTTGATTTCCACTCCTCCACAGGCACAGAGATCACATCAAAAATTAATTCCCCTCCGTTTATGGTTACAAAGGATATTTCCTGTTCATCATCAGATCTCTCGATCGTTAATAAGTTATTCCATTCCTTAGGAAATTCAAAATAAAATCCTTTTTGATACTCATAAAATCTTTGTACTTTTAATTTCAACTCATCGTTATCACTCCACTGATAGTACCCCGTAATATATGGGGTAGATGCATAGGATTCATTTTCAAATCCAACAGGACGAATTAATTTACCAATTTCAATGATCCCATCCAAATCTACATCTTCACTATGTACGGGATAGTCTTTCCAAGTTAAATTCTCCATTTCCTCAGAAGCTTTTTGAAGTTGATTATTTTCTAATAATAAAACTTCAGTATAAGCAGCATGAGCCCCTACTTGAATATCCAATACCAGCCCTCGTCTTTCATTTGTCACAAAACCTGAGATGACATTTTCATAACTCCCGAATTCATCTAATAACATTGGATCAAGAGCTATAAATTCATTTTGACTATAGAGATACGTAGTTACGACTGCTGAAACCCCTCGATTAACTAACAAGATTGTTATTTCCTTTAATCCATCCTGATTTAAATCATCCACAGCAAATTGAGAATAGGCAGTATCAAATAATGTCTTAATACTCCCTTGCTGCCATTCATAAATATTCAAACCTTTTTCTAAGACACCATTTGCATAACCTGCTATAATCTCTAACTTCTCATCTCCTGTAACATCAGCAAACTGTAAATCAAATAGCTCGATACCTAAACCTGAAAAGGTTTGATCCAAATGCCAAATCCCATTTTTCTCTATAAAAATCAAACCTTTTATCCCTGTATTTTTTACAGCATCATAATAAAAAATAACGGCTTCATCCTTATGATCCCGATCTAAATCTATGAGCGAAAAAGGAGATGCATCACCTTTTTCAACTGGACTAAGCAGTTTCACTCCTGCAGGCAAAACTGCTTGTACGGCATTCATTAAGGCTGCTTGATCCTGCCCTAACTTAGGTGGTTTTATAAGAGAAGTAGGTGACTCAAGCACATTACATCCAGAAAGTATAATCAAAACTATATATATCATGCTGGTATTTTTAAATATTTTTAACAATTTACATCACTCAATCTCCAAAGTTGGCCTATATGATTTTCTTATTATTTCATTGCTTCATTCTAACTATACTATAAATATTAATTTGTCTTAATTGTCACTATTTTTGTTTCTTGATTCCAATCCACGCTGGCACCAAGTGCTTCGCTAACAAATCGAAGAGGAACCATTGTTGAGCCATTTAGAACTATAGAAGGATGTTGTAAAATGATAGATTTGCCATTCACATTGGCCACATTATCACCGATCGTTAATAAGATTTCAGTGTCATTTTTGTTGGCTTTCACTGTTTTTGTTGTTTGATCCCACTCCACACCTGCACCCAACACTTCAAATATTCCTCTAAGAGGAACCATCGTTGTATTGTTCTTAATGATAGGTTCTTGAGTAAAGCTTTGTACTTCTCCGTTAGTGACTACAAATATCTCTTCAGATGGAGATACATCTTTACTATACTTATGATCCATTCTTTCATTAACAAATGGGATGAAAATATACGGTGTACCCGCAACTCCAGGAGCAATTTCATACTCATCAAAAATTAAAACTACTTCTTCTCTATCAATGTAATAGGCTTGATCCTCCTTAACTGTTTGGAAACCAAGATCACCTGGTGTGAAATATTGATCTGGATTTTTATTAATTTCTGCTAGAATCAATTCATTGATTTTATCTTTTTCCATTAATTCTGTAATACTTACTTCTTTCGCTTCGGATTGATTTACTATATTTACCGAATCTACAATAGTAGTTGCATTTGCCCCCCCTGTATAAGTACTTGTTCCAATCACAATAGAAACTAAATCTCCAGCAATTTTCATATCATAACTCATATCTAATGAATATTTATGAAAATTCCACCCACTTTCTTTGGCTTCTTGTGCATGCTCTATTGCATCCTTTTCTAATTCTTCTATTTTCTCTTCAAACATCATTTTAATTTTCTCATTGATTTCACCTTGAAAGTGCACGTCTTTTAAACCTTGAATTTCTGGTAGAACGGCATTAACTGCTATCTCCTCTTTTTCAAAAGATAAATCATGATCTTTTATCGTTACTGCTTGTTCTAAGTTCTGAATAAAGTTTATTTCTGATGTGATTTCTGATTCTTGTAATGAATTAGAATTTGCTAAACTAGTTTGGAACGTACCTCCAACTAATAAAGTTCCTGCTAATGTGATCATCATTGCATTTTTTTTCATTTGAACCTCTCCCTGTGTTTATGAGTTATTTGATTTCGAAGATAGATTAAGTTTTTTTCTTATATTTAAATCATATATTACATACCAGTACTGTGGGTTACAAAAGAGTTACAGTTTGTTTTAAAAGAAAAATAGGAAACCAATTTCTTGGTTTCCCACTTATCGAACAGTACTTATTTAGTTTTTCTTATTTATCACAATAGCCAATTTATAATTAGCATGTATGTTTAATTCGGTTAAAAATTGATCCAGTTCATCATTTGATGGAAACCTACACTCTAAAAGATAACAGCTTTCTCCAGTAATTTTGAAATGATTCAAGATATACTTTTGTTTTTCTTCAGCAAATGATAAAAAGGCTTTATGAGAAGGATTTTTTGTAAAAATATTTATAAATGAATGGATAGAATATCCTGATTTTCCTTGATTTAGATTAATCGTATACCCCTCTATTACACCTTCTTCCTCTAATTTAACCACTCTAGAAGCTGTAGCCTGACCCGTTAAATGAACTTTTTCTCCTAACTCCTTCATTGTAATACGACCATTCTTTAATAACTCTTCAAGGATTTTTTCATCCGTATTATCTATCATAAATAACAACCTCTTTCATAAATCAAGTATTTAATCAAATATCCTTGATTTTATATATGTACACCTTCCTTATCTAAATATTATCATATAATGGAAAGTCATTGAAAAGGGGAAGATAGAATGAATATTAGACAAATAAGAAATGCAACGATGGTTTTAAACTATGCTGGTAAGAAATTTTTAATTGATCCATTTTTAGCAAAAAAGGGCACTTATCCACCATATCCAAACACTCCGAATCAAGACAAACGTAATCCAACAGTAGGTTTACCAGTTCCAGTTGAAGAAATAATCAAAGTGGATGCTGTAATTGTAACTCACTTACACCCAGATCATTTTGATTCCGCAGCTATTGAGATTTTACCTAAAGATATTATAATTTTTGCGCAATCTGAAATAGAAGCTGAAACAATAAAAAAAGAAGGATTTCAAAACGTAGATTCTTTAACTAATATCTCCATATTTGGAGAAATAAGCTTGTCTAAAACAGATGGAAAACACGGGATAGGTCAAATAGGGGAAATAATGGGGGAAGTCTCGGGAGTAGTTTTTAAACATATCGATGAAAAGACTCTTTATATTGCAGGAGATACAATTTGGTGTAGTGATGTTCAAGATGCCATTAACACTTATAATCCAGATGTGATTATTGTGAATGGAGGTGGTGCACAATTTCTTCAAGGCGATCCTATTATTATGACAAAAGAAGATATACATCAAACTTACATGGAGGCTCAGCAATCAACTATTATTGTTTCCCATATGGAGGCTATTAACCACGCTTTACTAACAAGAAAAGAGTTAAAACGTTTCATTGAAGGAAAGGGACTTTCCAACAATATATTAGTACCCGATGATGGAGAAATAATTTCTTTTTAATAGAGAACTAATTACTGTGGTGAGATGATGAAGGCGGAACCTCAATATCTGTGTTAAAATTCTTCATATAACATAGAAGGAAGGTATTTATGATATGGAAACTAGGATATTAGGCAGTACAGGTATTAAGGTTTCAGAAGTTGGTTTTGGTGCATGGCAATTAGGAAATGCAAAAGACTGGGGAAACATGTCTGAGAAAGAAGCCATTTATTTAGTTCATTCTGCTCTAGATCAAGGATGCAATTTTTTTGATACAGCTCCAAATTACGGTGGAGGAAAGAGTGAGGAATTATTAGGAAAGGCTTTTTCAGGTAAAAGAGATCAAGTTGTGGTAAATACGAAGGTTGGTAAAGATTTCAGCCCGACCCAATTAAAAACTTCACTAGAAACAAGTTTAAAAAGGTTACAATCTGATTATATCGATACGATCTTATTACATAATCCACCTTTTGAATTTTTAAATGGAGAGAGTCCTATCTATTTAGAACTGGAAAAATTAAAAATAGAAGGGAAAATAAGAGCTTATGGAGCTTCTGTTGATTCTAGCAGAGAAATGTTAGAGATTATACATAATACTAACAGCCAAGTATTAGAGGTATTGTTTAATATTTTTCATCAAGAGACGGCCGCAGCATTTCCAATGGCAAAAGAAAAGGGTGTTGGTATTATTGCCAAAGTTCCACTTGATTCAGGCTGGTTATCCGGAAAGTACAATGCAAACAGTCAGTTTAAGGGAATTCGAAGCAGATGGTCTGAAGAGGTCATTAATCGTAGATTTGAGCTGTTAAATCAAATTGATTATGTCACTGACGTAGACCAAAACATGGTACAGGCTGCTTTAAGATTTATTCTTTCTTATGATGCAGTATCTACAGTGATACCTGGTGTAAAAAATGAACAACAGTTATTTGATAATCTAACCGCTAGTAATCAAAAAATGAGCAGTGAAATGAAACAACAACTACAAACATTCTGGGAAAAAGAACTTAAAGCTGATCCTGTTCCTTGGTAACACAGCTGATATCTACATTGAAAAATCCAATATTAAAAACAATGAACTTTAAAATCAAAAATAAAGAGGTTTAGAAGTTTGTTTACAGCCAAGCTGAGGAAGCAATTAAAAATAACGGTATTTGGTGGTCTTATTAGTTAGAATTTAACCAAAATTAAAAATTAACGGTAATTAATGACCTTATTTAGTTGATTTTCGCTTTATTTTGCATTAATTTGATAAATATCCATCAAATAAGACCACTGGTTCCCGCTATTTTGTTCAGAAGGTTTGAAAAACAAGATATAAGACCATTAAATCCCGCTATTTTCCCACATTTGAAACTGTACGGAAAATAAATGGGATGATGAATTCAACTCAAACCACCTACTTGAAGTCAACATCCTTTTTCACCTGTAGAACATGATATAACACATAACTGATCAAAATGAAACACAATATAGTCGAAATATATGCAGTAATCATAATAGGGGACAACTCAAAAATAGACTGACTAACATAGGTTTGAACTCCAATGGATAGAATTATAATCAACCATAGTATACCTGTCACATGGATCAAACTCTTCTGATCATGAATCCTGCTTTTTCCAAGTAACCACACCATGAAGGGAATAAGCTGAACACCATGAAAACCTAATCCATGAAGCCAAATAATATTGCCATCTATCCCAGTATATCGACTGGATAATGTTGAGATCCAGATTCCTGCTGCAAAAGAAACTAAGGTTGATAACATGCCATAACGAATACCTAAACCCAAGTTTGGTGAAAACCGTAGAGTACTAGGACGAAATACTTGCCATGTAAAAAATAAATATGTCAATATAATCAACATTGCATCCAACCCAAACATAGACCCCACTATTTGATCCAAAGGCTCAGTGCTAGATGTAAATCTTGGATCAATACCTCTCATATTCTGAAATGTCTCAATAAATATTGCAATTAGAAATGTGATCAAAACTGAAAATCGAAAGATATTACCCTTTCCCTTTGAAAAGTTAACAAAAGGCATAAGGAAAGCGGTTGTGAATGCAAATAAGCCAATCGCAAAATTAAAAGAAATTGCTTTAAAGATGTCACCTTCTGGAGGGACAATTGAACCACCCTGATAAACAATATAAATGAAACAAAACAAACCCGTAATAAAACCAGCCATCCCTGTAGATAACAATATTTTTTCATTTCTAAACGATCTAATTTGATCATTCATTTTCCTCACCTCATTAAGTAACTTAATTAGACAGTACCTCTTAATTGAGATATGTTTTATTTTCCTAAATGTTACTTTAAACCATTTTTATTACACGCTAAATAGACCTTAGACTATGTTGTTACCTAGACTTAGGTCGAGAATTCTTTAAACAAAAAATATATTTAATAAAACAAATTGATGTCTTCTCAATTTCGCTAATTTTTTATAAATAATTTATGTTATTCAATATTAAATAAAGAAAAAGATGGAACTTAAGAAAATACTAGAAATAAAGAAAGCAAATAATAGACTGATTAAAAACATCTTCATCGTAAATCCTTCAAGATTTTTACTGCGATCAAACGCTCGGTTTCGAAAAAATGTAATTACATTCATGAGAATCATCATGAAAAAAAAGAAATAAGAAATACCAAGCTGAGGTAAAGATGAAAAAGTTAATATTCTAAAGAATTTCTCTTCATAAGGAGCGATTGTACCCAGAATAACAAAGCAAACTATTAAAGAAAATTGTGATCCTATCACTAAAAATCGTTGTTTCCTCTCCTCTTTACCTAACTTCTTTTTCTCGTATTCATGCAATTCTCTCATTTTTTTAGTATGCAGCAACAAATCAGTTATACCATATTTTAAATAGAAGATGAATTGAACAATAAATAGTGTAGCCGCTCCAAAATAAAATTGTTTTGTAGTAATATCCAACATCGTTAAACCTAAAAAAAATATCAAAATGATTAGCATAGTAAGATTATTTAAAATAAATTGATGTTTGCGCAATTTCACTAATTTTTCATTATCCATCTCACTTTCACGATTCATTGAAATATACCTCCTGATTGTTATTTCATTAGCCTTCCTTTAATTAAATAATAAATGTACTAGTCACGTAGACAAACTATTCATTCGTTGTTTTACTATAGATTTTATTCACTACATCATATTCGTTAGCAACGTCATCAATGGACTTTTTAGCTGAATTTTTGAGGTGTAAATCAAAAAAGTTCAAAATAAATTCATGTTGTATCTTGGCACCCTCTCTTCCATCCAGTTCACCTGTAATATGAAAGTACTTGCTGAGTGGAGAATACATATAAATCATTGAAAAATCCTGATGTCCCGTATTATTAATTTGAAACAATTCTGTAGGTCGTCTGTTTTCATCTAACAAAAAGAATAAATTTTCGTTATTTAATCCCTCTTCCCATTCATGACTTCTTAAAAATAATGAAGGGATTTGCAACCCTGCTTTCAACTTATTTTTTTGAATAGGTTCTACCCAAGCATCCATACCTAGTAAAGCTTTGACTCGATCATCATCCAAAGCAGTGGCTACTGAAGCTCCTCCACCTGTAGAATGACCTATTAATCCAATATTTGATAGATCTAATTTCCCTTTAAATTTCTCATCTACCTTACCCTCATTGAATTCCTCTAACTGATTTAATGTTAAGTTTATATCCCCTGCAAATGTATTTACTAACGTATTTGCATACTCCAAATAGTTAGGAGTGATTTCTCTTTCCGGTAGTGCATCCTCATTGACATAAGTTATTTCTCCGTCATTAAATGCAGTCACTGCTGATCCATAAGTATGATCGATAGAGATAGCCAAATAACCATGACTAGCTAACAACTCGGCTACATCTGCATGAACATTTCTAAATCCCGTCCACCCGTGAGATATAATAACAACTGGCCATACCCCTTCGCCTTCGAATATTGGTGGATTTTCATATGAATTAGACATAACTAAAGCAGTGTGACTTAAAACGAAATCAGGGAATCCCATCATTTTGGCTACCCCTTCTGCAACCGAAGGTGCATCTTTTTCTAACCAAGGTACTAGATTATACCCCTGAACATCTTGTGCAGGATACCACATCTGTATTTTAATTTTTCTATTTGAAGAATCATTCTCACTATATATCTCTTGTCTATTTTTATCTATAAGATCAAATGAAACGGTTCCAACTTCATATTTCCCATCTGGTACTGGCATTTTATACACTGGAAATGCGTAAGTAAATAGTAACGATATTACAAAAAACAATATCATCAAAACAGAGATTGCCTTTTTTAGACGCAAATGTTCTATTATCCATTGATTAAAAAGCTTAGAACTTAGAAATATATGTAAAATAACTAATATATACAATGTGTTCAATTGCCAACGCATTCCCTCAATAAAAGCGTGAATAATCAATAATAATAAAGATAACCACGGTAACACCTTTATTAATTTAGCCATTCTCAGTTTCCTATTAAACAAAGATATGATCATTATTAAAACTAGTAAAAATAATATCGCTTCAAATATTCTCATAGATTCATAGCCTCATATTTATGGTTAAAGCTATGTTGCCACCTCCAAAATTAAAAATTATTCACAATCATTTTTTATGTCAATATTATACCATTTCAAATCCTTTATATCTCATTGTCACAAAATCAGATGGTTTGATATAAACTATATCATCTCTTCAACACGAAGGAGTGTTCAAATGGAAATTTGTGTCATAGGAGCAGGGTATGTAGGTTTAACATCCGCAGTAATTTTTGCAAGGCTTGGTCATAAGGTAAGATGTGTTGATAAAAACAGTGAGAAAATAAAAAAACTACAAGAAGGTTCTATTACAATATTCGAGCCAGGTTTAGAAAAATTACTTATTAGTTTTAACAGAAACATCTCTTTTTCTGAAGATATTGTGGATGCAATTGAAAAAGCAGAAATTATACTCATTGCTGTAGGCACACCACCACTTCCAGATGGTGAAGCTGATTTACAATATGTAAACGATGTTATACTGATAATTGCAAATACAATTTATTCTCATAAAACCATTATTACAAAAAGCACCGTTCCCATTGGGACAAACGATAAACTCGTGGAAATGTTACTTGAACTTGAAGTAAAACGTAGCCTCTTTCATATTGTTTCTAATCCTGAATTTCTTCGAGAAGGTTCTGCAGTGTATGATATGCTTCATCCAGACAAAATTGTTGTGGGGTTAGAAGATCATGATCAACAGTCCCTATTATCGATGAAACAACTATACTATGGTATTGATGCCCCTTTTGTTGTTACTAGTTTAAAGGGAGCTGAAATGATAAAATATGCCTCAAATTCCTTTTTAGCGACTAAAATCTCTTTTATGAATGAGATGGCGAGGATATGTGATGTGTTTAATATAGATATTATGGATGTTGCTAAGGGAATTGGTAGTGATCCAAGAATAGGAACGCAATTTCTACAAGCTGGCATCGGTTATGGAGGGTCCTGCTTTCCTAAAGATCTTCAATCCTTAATTCATACATCAAAAAAACAAGAGCTGCTACCGAAACTGCTCATGGCAGTTGAGGAAGTTAACCAATCCCAAGTAGCTGTTTATATGGATAAATTAAAATCTTATATTCCAAACTTAACTGACAAAAAAGTTACCGTATTAGGTCTTTCCTTTAAGCCAAACACAGATGACATTAGATCATCCCCTGCGATTAGATTGATTCATAAATTAGTTGCACATAACGCCAAAGTACACGTCTATGACCCGAAAGCAAAGTATGAAACTCCCCATGTAATTCAATTCCATCATGTAAATGATGCGTTGAATGATGCTGACTGTATCATTGTAGCTACAGACTGGAATGAGTTTTTATATTTAGATTGGAAGGACATTCAACAACGTGTGAATGGAAGTATTGTCCTAGACACTCGAAACTTTCTGAATAGAAATACCATAGAAAAACATGGATTCAAATACATTGGCTTAGGTCGTTAGATCCAAAAAAAAAGATCTGACTCATATCAGTTGAGTCAGATTTTTACCTGTACATACATTAAATTTTACTCATTATCGTCATCATCGTCATCTTCTTCTTCATCGTCATCTTCTTCTTCTGCATCTTCGCCAATGACATATTCATAAGTACTGCCATCATCATATTCTAATTCAACTTCTAATTCTTCAAATGATCCACTACTAATCTGTTGCATCACTGCTTTTAAAACTTCCTCTGCACTCTTTTTATGAGACAGTTCAAAACCTTCTTCGAAGTCCAAATCTACCTTCACTTTATTAACTTTTCCCACCTAAAATTCCTCCTCATCCTTAGGTAATTACGCTACATGATATGCAACAACCCATACATAATTGACAAATTTAATAATGTTTTTTACTTCTTTTTCTTACGTTTCTTTTTTTGGGTTTTATCTATTCCGTTCAATAACCACGGTGGGGCCGAAAGGTCATTAGGTACAATCACTTTATTTGATTTCTTTTTTATTTTATTCTCTTGTTTCGTTTGTTTATTATTTGTTTCTTTCTCTTGTTTCGTTTGTTTATAATTTGTTTCTTTTTCTTGTTTCTCTTTCACTTGATTACTTTCTTGATTATCAGCCTGTTTTTCAGCTTCTTCTGGTATTGACTCCACTTCTATTTCTTTTTTAGACTGTTCAGGATTTATAATCTTTAATAAATTTGCTTTTGTTCCTCTACTGCTATACATTTTGTTTTCATCTGCCTCCTCTCCACTTATTAGATCAATACTTTTAGTACCTTTTTCTTCGACGGTATTTTCATCCAAACTTTCAAACTCATCGTCTCTTACACCTAGATTTACATACTCAGATTTTGCTGAATCATCTATAGCAATCTCTGTTTTCTCACTTTGTAAAGTATCTTCTACACCTACATCCTCTAAACTTTCATTTGTATCTTGCTCAGAAACTAGTCCTTCACTAGGATATTCCTGCAACCGTTTTCCTTCTAGATTCGCTAAATTTTCCTCAACCGCTGATTCATTGAGTACAATTTTTTCGTGGTTTTCGAGCATTTTTTCATATTCAGCAAAACTCCATCCCATAGGACCTGGTGGAGAAAACTTAAACTTTTCCAATTCAAGCTTTGGAATGTTAGATTGTGTATTTATTAATTTTTTTTTATTCAGCCTTCTCACCTCGTTCACCTTCTTTTATGGCTTCCGTTATTTCAGAGAATTGATTAAGAAATTGTTCCTTAGAATCTTCAACTGCAATAACATTTTGTAAAGCCCAAATATATTTTTCATCACCCCACGAACGTTTTTGACTTAAAAAATACTTGTGTACAATTGCGCAGAAAAGATGAGGGAATTTCAAATCAGTCCAAAGAACACGATATTGATCTCTAGTTAATGCATAACAAGCATCGTACTCACGAAGCAATTGAATAATAAAATCAATATCCCATACTGATAACTTTTTCATCATTTTATTTAAAATAATTCTCAAATCTCTAGAAGGTAAATCGTAGGTTATCGAATGAAGCTCTCTCATGAAGGGCTCCCCGTTTAATTCAGTAAAACGTGCAAGTGTAAAATCCTGTTGGCAATAACTTTTATCTTCTATAGATTGTTTGATCCAATGTTCATACGGGCCATCATCAAGTTCTTTTAATGCAGCTCTTCCTCTTTCAAGCATTTTATCTACATATTCTAAAAATAATAAAGAGAAAGGTTCATCTGGATAGGTTTGAGCTAAAAGTTTGTTTCCTTCTAACTCCTGAAGTTTCCACCTGAATAACTTGTGCCATTTATTCAACCTGCTTCGTGTTTTACTCTCAATGGCTGGAAGATATTCTTTTGACAATTGATGAAACTTACCTGCAAAATCAAATATTTTCTTCATTTGCTCTTTGTTATAATAAATCATTTCATTGCCTTTCACATGATCATATACAACGTAAGCATGATCTTCCGCACCGACACAAATGGCTCCATTTTTCGTTTTATGGATAGAAGTAATTGCCAACCCTTTTTGGAGCAAATCATTATGGGCACCAGCAATAAACAGCATCCGTTTTGGATTCATGTTTGCTTGCTTCAGTATTTTTGTACCTTGATCTGTATCTACTTCCCATGTCGTTCTCCCACTTCTACTTTCTAATAATCTAACCGCCCCAATATCAAATGGGTATAAATGTAATACACGTTTTAGGTGCTTTTCCTGAGTGTATTCCTGTTCTTCCAAATGTCATCACCTCTCCTTGACTCCCTCATAAACATGTAATAAATTTTCAGCTACTCGGTTCCAACTAAAATTCTTCTCTACTTTATTTCGGCCATACTTACCCATACTAGCTCGTTTATTAGCATCATTTAATAACAAATTAATCGCTTCTGCATACGCTTGTGGATTTTCAAAATCATGAATGATGTAACCGTTTTTCCCTTCTTCAATGACTTCAGGATTACCACCTCGATTACTCGTAATAAGCGGTAGACCTGCTGCCATTGCTTCATAATGAACACGAGCAAGAGGTTCTTGCCATTGTGATGAGCATACAAACACATCTGACATCGCATACAATTGAGGAATATTTTGCGGCCTAACAAATTTTATAAAAGTCACATTATTTTCAAATACTGCACCTAACGTATACAAATGTCTTACATAGTTGTTCAGATTATCGTCACCAAACCATTTGGAACCGATAAAAACCATCATCACATCAGGGTGTTTTTCAATGATTGCTGGAAGTGCTTGAAGAAGGAGATGAGGACCCTTAACTTTGCTAAGTCTGCCAACAAACAAAACTACTTTTTTCCCTTGTAGCTCCAGTTCACTTCTAACATTACTTCTTGTCTTCTTACCTACTAAAGACCACGAAGGTTGATATTGATGTAAGTCAACACCGGAATATACAGTTTTTGTTTTATTTTTTGCTTCTGGAAATCGATCTGTTATTGTACTCCCTATAAAATCACTTACCGTCACAATTTGGGAAATCTGTTGTACACAACGTTTCCCTTCTGCATCCGTCATTTTTTCATAGGAAAACATTTCATTATGAACACTTAATACAAATTTCGTTTGTGGTGCTGCATCACAAAGCTGCTCAATCCAGTTGGGACGATTGCATAAGTGAACCACATCAAAATTTTCTACTTGTATATATTGCTCAATCAATTCAACATATTGATTTTCAGGAAAACGAACATACCTTACATTGTTTTTTGATTCTTCCTCTAGTAACTCTGGGTCTTGTATAGAAATTACTGTCACATCATGTTTTTTAGCAATAATGGAAGCAACCGAGTTTAAATATATTTGAATAGCTCCACCTCGTATTGCTGGTACCGGTAGTTTTTCTGTAGAGATTAAAGCAATTTTCATTTTCAGCCTCCATTCAAAGTACGTGTTCAAAAAATTTAATTTCCAGGAACTTTTTGAACATCTTCTCATTGAAAGTAAATGTTTCCTTATCTGTATGATACGAGAATGAAATGAAGGGTGTTCCTAATCTCATTCGTTTTTAAAAAAATTGGGTTTTTAGACAACTTCCCACTTAAATTCAACAGAATATACTGGATTAAAAAATAAGAGGAGTTATGTAAATGTGATAAAAAAAGCAATCATACCTGCAGCAGGTTACGGTACGCGTTGTTTGCCAATTTCAAAAGTGGTACCTAAGGAGTTATTTCCAATTGGAAATAAACCCGCTATTGATTACATTGTCGAAGAAGCTATTTCTTCTGGTATTGAAGAAATTTTAATCATCGTTTCCCGTTCAAAGAATTTAATCTTTGATTATTTTGATCGCTCTATTGAACTAGAAACTTTTTTGCAACAAAAAAACAAAAAACATTTATTAGATAAAATTAAAATACCTGATGTTCATATTCAATATATAAGACAGCCCTTTGCAAAAGGACTAGGTGATGCCATAAAGTTAGGAAAAAGATTCATTCAAAATGAACCATTTGCTGTCTTGTTGCCAGACGAAATTATTTTAAATAACAGAACGCCTGCCTTAAAGCAATTAACCAGTGTTTATGAAAAACATAAAAAAAGTGTATTAGGACTTTATGAAGTAGATCCCAAGCAACTTTCAAACTATGGCATTGTAAAAACGAATAAAATAGAACCTGATTTGTTTAAAGTAACTCATATCGTTGAAAAACCTATCCATAACCCTCCATCAAACTTAGCAGTAATAGGAAGGTATATATTTACACCAACGATTTTTTCGTATTTAGAAAATATCAACGCAGGTGTAGATGGAGAAATCCAACTTACTGACGCCATCAATGAACTTCGAAAGTCAGAAGCGTGCCTTGGTAAACTTATTACCGCTGAACGTTTTGACATAGGAAGAAAAGAAGAATACCTAAAAGCGATCACATATTTAAAGGATATTGAGGAGTGACTAAACTTGAAATTATTAGTCATATGGCGCCTTTTAACTGTTGGCGGAGTGAATGCTGGATGGCGGAACCGTGCCATTTTCTTCAAAAAACATGGGATAGATATAGAGTTTTTATATTGTAAGGATCTTGGTGGGTTGCATATGATGAAGGACGTTGCTCCTGTTTATGTAACCAAAGATGAGAAAGAAATTCATCATTTGCTGAAACACAATCATTATGACGCGGTCATTGTGGTAGATACAAATCAAGCTTACAATTGGCTGTCACAAACAAATTTTAAAGGACCTATATTGATCGAAGCTCGAACCCCAGAGATTATTAAATTAAAACGAAATTTGGAAGGCTTCGATAAAGTGAACCCGATCAAATTTATAGTTCCATCAGAGCATCAGAAAAGAGTATTATCCATTTTAATTAAACATCAATCTCCCACAGAAGTTATCTATAATGGGGTAGACACTTCTTTTTTCAGAGAGCTTCCTAAAGAACAAATTGATATGGTGGCTGATCCCCCCTTAGTAACAAACAAAAAAATTGTTGCATTTATTGGAAGGCTAGATCAGAGGAAAAATTGGAAGCAGCTTTTAAAAATCGCTAATCTTGTACAATCAGAGCGAGATGACATTGAGTTTTGGGTTATTGGTGGAGATCAAAGTAAAGACCGAATTAAATTTGAAAATCAAAGGGATAATCAGCAGTTAAATGAGGTCATTAAATGGTTTCCTGTCATCCCTTACCAACAAATGCCACATCTTTATGCAAAAATTAAACAATCTGGTGGATGTACGATTGCCACAACTAAAGGAGAATCTTTTGGAAATACCTTCATTGAAGCCATGGCCTGTGGTGTCCCTGTTGTTGCACCAAATATTTCTTCTATACCTGAAATTGTCATTCATAAGCAAACAGGTTATTTATTTCGAGAAAACCATATTGAAGAAGCTGCAAAATCCATATATACAATACTCGATGACCCTGCTTTATATGAGAATATATCCAAAGCTGCTACTCAAAGAGTAGTTAACCATTTTTCCATTTCACAGTGTGCATGCAAGTATATTGAACTGCTCCAAAAAGTTGTGAAAGAGAGTTGATCAGGATGCTTCCTATCTCTTATCAAAGACCTTTAAAAAGTAAATCAAATCATAAGCATCTTGTTTCTTTTGACAACAATCAAAATTACGCTGTGAATTTTTTACATGCTGGTGAAGAAAAATCACTCATGAATGAATGGATCGCTTACTGCATTGCTAAATATATGGAAATTCCTGTTCCAGAAGTTCAAATTATTGAAATACCTACACTATTTTTAGATGAAATCCCAAATCTCATTCCGTATAAACAACATTATTTATCTAAAAACCAATCTGCAATCCTTTATTTAGATGAATCTATCAGTTTAAATGAAGTAGAAGCAGGTCTTATTTCTAATGTGGATGACCTTGTAAAAATGGTCGTGTTTGACTATTGGTTATGTAATACAAATCGAACACATCATAATGTGTTGTTACAAAACAAAACACCTGGCGTTTATCAATGTTGGATCATGGATCATTCAGAAATATTCTCTTCATTATCATGGACAGCTGACGATTTAAAAAATCTTCCCGAAACTGTATTAAACATTGCAGCCCACGAAACTTTGGCAAGCTTTATTCCAAATGAAAAAGAATTTTTAGAACAAATTGAAGTCATTCAAACCATTCCTACCTTGTTACTTGAGGAAATATTGTCTATGATCCCAGAGGAATGGAAAATGTCTAAAGTAGAACAAAAAAACGTAATAAAGGCCTTAAATTACAGACGTCACAAAGTGATTCCACGTGTGATCAATCAATTTATAAATGAAATATATTCACCCTTGCTTAAGAAATAGAAAATAAAAAACAAAATGCAGATCAAAAAGAAGCCAAGTTAAACATTAAAAAATAGGTTAAGGATGGTGGGAATTTTGAATGTAGACCCTTTACAAGATGAAAATAAGGAAGAAAGCAATGAATATGTCTTGTCGCCAGAAGAAGAACAAAAACTAATTCAACTCGCAGAGACGATAATTAGCAATTGGGGAAAAAAAGTAAACCATATTGAAGTCATTCAAGGTGGACAAATGGCCATTGTTTGGAAGGTTCATACAGAGGAAGGTCCATTTTGTCTAAAAAGAATCCATCGCCCAGAAAAGAAAGCACTGTTCTCAATTCATGCACAGGATTACTTAGCTAAAAAAGGAACAAGAGTACCTGGTATTATCCCAAATCAAAAGGGTGAACTATATACAAAACATGGGCCGTTTTTATTTGTAGTTTATGAGTGGATCGAGGGAAGACCGTTTGAGTTAACCGTTACAGAAGACCTACAATTCATTATGAGAGGACTTGCAAATTTCCACATCGCGTCTGTTGGTTATCTACCTCCTCCCGGTGTTCCTGTTTTTAAAAAACTTGGTCGTTGGCCAAATCATTATATTAAAAGATGCCAGCAGATGGAGACATGGAAGTTAGTTGCAAAACAATTTCCAGATGATCCATTTTCTCAAGCTTATTTAAATGAGATTGACGTATTTATTAAAGAGGGAATTGATACATTACGTCGATTATTAGAAAGCGGATATATGGAATGGGTTGAGCAAATTGAAGCTACTCCAAATTTATGTCACCAAGATTATGGAACAGGAAACACACTTCTAGACCTTGAACAACAAATATGGGTGATTGATCTAGATACCGTTTCCTATGATTTACCCATTCGGGATTTGAGAAAAATGATTATCCCATTACTTGATACTACAGGTGTCTGGAACGAAGAACAATTTAATGTCATGATTGAAGCGTATGAATCCGTTGCACCTCTAACCTCAGAACAAAAACAAATTATGTTTATCGATATGTTATTTCCTTATGAGTTGTATGACGTCATTCGAGAAAGATATGTAAGAAAATCCCCAATGTTAGTTGATGAATTACATGGTGCTTTGGAATATGAAAGAATTAAATCGCGGGAATTAAATAAACTGATTCATCAAGTTTGAATCAGCTTATAATGGTCGTTCAAAAAGTCTACAGAGGCTCAAAAAAGGGTATCCTCCACTCATTTATAAAATCCTAAATTGTAGGAACCCTTTTTCTTCCGTTTTCTTTAAATGAAATCATCTGTAGCTATTTCGCTTTTGTTTTTGATTTGCTCCTCTTTTATTAGAATTATTGCTCGTCTTTTTAGCAAACCTAGCAGACTTAGCTGTTTTAGTACCATTACTTTTTCCAGAAGCTTTTGATGAAGCTCTACCTTCCCCTCTTCTACTTTCACCACGTCGTCCTTTTTGTTCTTTATTCTCTTTCGCATTTTTTGTTTTATTTCCAAATTTACGTTCACCGTTATACTTTTTCTTCTGATTTGAATTTCTATTTGTACTTTTATTTTTATTAGAACGCTGAACAGTCGTTTCTCCATCTACAGTTTGCTTTTTTATGGAGATCTTTATCCCTCTTTCAATCTGATTTAATGCATTACGATCTTTAGGAGCTACAAATGTAATTGCTAATCCTTTTTCACCAGCTCGTCCAGTTCTTCCTATTCGATGAACATAACTTTCCACATCCTGAGGGATATCGTAGTTAAACACATGAGTAACTCCCTCTACATCCAATCCACGAGCAGCAACATCTGTAGCAATTAGAAATTGGATTTTCAACTCACGGAACCTCTTCATTACCTGTTCTCTTTTTGCTTGGGATAAATCACCATGAAGCTCGTCTGAATTTAATCCTTTTTCTCTTAATGCCTCATTTAATTTACTTGCTCTTCGCTTTGTCCGACAAAATATAATCGCTAAAAATGGTCGATATTTCTCGATAGTGCTTACTAATGCATCTTCCTTCGCACGATCTGTTGTTTCGATTGCGATTTGTTTGATATCTGATACAGTGATCTCCGTATCTTTTACGCGAATATCTTCTGGTTTTCTCATATATTGATTGGCTAAGGATCTTACTTGCTGCGGCATCGTTGCTGAGAATAACATCGTTTGTCTGCTGGATGGTGTGCGCTGAATGATCTCTTCTACTTCAGATAAAAAACCGATATGCAGCATTTGATCAGCTTCATCCAACACAAGCATGGAAACATTAGAAAGTTTGATCGTTCCACGCCCTAAATGGTCTATGATACGACCTGGTGTACCTACAATAATCTGATTATTTCCTTTTAGTTTGTGCAACTGTTTTTCCACATCTTGTCCACCGTATACCGCTAACACATTAAGGTTTTGTATTTTAGCAACAAGTTTCTTCACTTCAGCAGTAACTTGCAGCGCCAATTCACGTGTTGGTGTAACAATGATCGCTTGAATTTCTGGTTTATCAGGATCAATTTTTTCTAATATCGGCAACACAAACGCTAATGTTTTACCAGTTCCTGTCTGGGCCTTACCAATTACGTCTCTTCCTTCTAACAAATGTGGAATGGCTTGCTGTTGAATTGGAGTTGGTTTGAAAATCCCATTTTCTTTCAAGAGATTATTTATTTCTTCTCGTACGCCAAGTTGTAAAAAATTTTGCATTTTCATTTACCTTCTTTTTTTATTTATATTGAGTAGCTTTTTCCAAATAATTGTTATTTATCCTACTCATAATATCCAAATACAATATATGGGTGGAACATTACACACTCATACCCATTAAAGAAAACTCGCCGATTGGCAAACCTTAAGTGTGAATAACAAATTTTAAAAGTGTAAAAAAGCACCACAATGGGCGCTTTTTCAATATCGTTATTTTTATTGAATACATCAACTTTATCATATTATAGTAATCTGGCAAAGTGATTTTTTTATAAAACAATTTGAAACTTTATGAAAAGATTAACATAATAAATAAAAGTTTTAAAAATCTAAAAACCAAAGGGAGTAATGATAATGATATGGCTTTTGCTGTTCGTAATCATTCCAATTGTTGTTATGTTTTGCATTGCACTTTATAGCGACAAAAAAAATAATTATCAAACTAAACCCCCGGATGCATCATCCCAGTGGTTTGATCCACCCGATGGGAAATTTTAATACAAATAGTGAACTTTCTTTAATGTCCGTATAGTAGTTATCAATTTAAAACAGAAGGGAGTAATGATAATGATATGGTTTTTGCTTTTCGTAATCGTTCCAATTGTTATTTTGTTTTGCATTGCACTTTATAGCGATAATAACCATAAAAAAAGAACTAAGAAACTGTCTATTGGAAATTCTCATTTGTTCCCCACATATTTAAACGATCATAGAAATAATGACTTTAGCGGTTCAGATTCAAACTGCTCAAACTCAGGTGGTGGTGATTCAAGCTGCTCAAACTCAAGTGGTGGTGATTCAAGCTACTAACATGTAATGTTTTGTTATAACATCTTACCAAACCGAAGTGCAATTTCATGTAAAACATACTTTGTACGTTCAACAATATGTATCATATGTACAAAGCTATGCACATATCCCTCATAACAAATATACTCCACATCAACACCAGAAGATTTCAATTTTTCAGCATATAAAAAACCGTCATCACGCAAAGGATCAAGCTCAGCTGTAATAATCAAAGTCGGGGGTAAACCTTCAGCAGTTTGTACTTGTAAGGGAGAAGCATAGATTTCCTTTCCTTGCTCTGCATTTTCCAAATAATGATTCCAAAACCAAATTAACGTTTCCTTTGAAAGACTGTAAGTATAACCCGCACGATAAGATGATGTATTAAAACCATAGTTGGTAACAGGGGTAATTAACAATTGAGCTACAAGTTTTATATCATCGCTTTCTCTTATTTTTATAGCTGCAACTGCTGCTAAATTAGCTCCTGAACTTTCACCACCAACAGCTATCCGGTTTGCATCCCCACCAAAAACACCTGCATTATGATAAGTCCATCTGACTGCATCCACAGCATCAATAAAAGGCAAGGGATATTTGTTTTCTGGAGCAAGGCGATATTGAACGGAAACAACAATACATTTTGCAACCTTTGCTAAAAAACTGCAAACATCATCGGTGCTTTCTAAGTCACCGAATACCCAGCCCCCTCCATGAAAATAAACAAGAATTGGAAGATGTGATTCTTGTTGAATGGGCTGATAAATACGTACAGGCAAATCCGGATGAATATTTCGATGAATAATCTTATTTGTTACAGTCACCTCACCCTCTCTTTGTTTAACAAACATTTTTCGCGCTTCTCGATGAAAATAGCGTGATTGTTCAGGTGTTAATTGAGAGATAGGAGGATGACCAAGGTCCGTCATCCTCTTCCCTATTTTTTGTAATAATTGATGAATCTGAGGATCAATAGGCATATGCATCTATTCCATTAGTTATTTTTTTCAATTCTGACATTTGTTTTTCAAATTGCTCTTTCCTTAATATCATCAGTGCTGCTTTTTTATGAGGCAGTTGTATATAGGAGTGAATCTCAAACCCACACTGCTTTAAAGTAGGAATCACAATCCGATTTCTGATATCAGGTTCAACAATGATGTGTTTTGTATCATACCTATAAAAACCAAAAGAGAGAAGTCCTCGTAACAAGGGGATCATAACTTCTTTTCTTAAATTCTCTCTTTTTCCAATTGCAAAATGCCCTCCTAAGTCTCCCTCTTCAACATCATAATAGTTTCGGATTTGGTCCTCTGATACTTTATATGTCATAAAATAACAAACCGGTTCGTCATCAAGACTAGCGATATATATATCTTTATGTTCAGCCTCAAGTGATTTTTTTAAATAATTTTGAAATTCATTTAAAGAGACATCCAACTTCCAAAATGGTGCTAGATGTTCTTCATGCATCCACTTATATATTATTTCTAAATCTTTTTCATAAGAGACTGGACGAACAGTAACCACTTTTTTATATTGAATATCTACATAAGTAACGGTTTGACGTAATCGATGTACTTCGTATAAAGCATTTTTTACTTTGCCGTATTCTGATGCATGTGGACGTTCACCATCATCTTCATAACCATAATCCAACATCCGATTTCGGTTTAAACACAATTTAGTCATCTCTGGTTTAAGCATATTAAACAACTCAAATCGATCTTGCAGCTCTGGAAAACGTGTTTGGTAATTTATGATCGCTTGAAGAAGCTGACCCCAAAATTTATTTTCCTCATATTGATAATGATCTTCTAGAATATTAGAAAGATATCGTAGGTGACATATAAACAACCCTGTAAAAATAAATTGGCAAAGACCTTCCGGTGGTTCACTGCGTAACACTTTTTTTAGTTCATCTGATAATACTTCCAGTTCAGTCAGTGGTTGATCACTAATGTTTACATCATCTACAAAATCTTTAATTGCCAATCTATGAGGCTGATTGTTTTTCAAAACTACTATCGTATTTTGTCCATGTGGTGAGAATACCGTTCCGTATTGATATAAATAATGAAGTAACGGAGGCATAATTACATTAAAGAATTTTTCAAACCATGCCTGTACGGACAGTCCGGATCGTTCCACTAGCTGACCAATAAACGGTCTTCCTTGATCATCTACATAAAGTAAAGATGCTAAGCTAATGGCTTTCTCCCCTTCATCAAGATATGAATAAAGACTCTCACGCCAAATACTTCCTAACATTTCAATATATTGGTATGGTGCATCTTCTAATTTCTCATAGTAGTCATGTCTAACATGTATCGAAGCCACTTCTCCAGGTAAAATAAGTCGACATTCTTCTTTCAAAAATCGATCTTGTTCACAAATACCTTGAATGTATTCCGTTATTTCCGGGGCAATTACTGTTCTTTCACCCGGCAAACCACGATACACTAATGTATTTAATATACTCATTGGCAATTTTACATGATGTTTATGTTTGCTGCTCATATTTACAAATGTACGGATAGATTGTTGTGGTAAATATAAATCTGCTCCTTCACCAAGTGGTATGACTTTTCTTAAAGCAAGGTCTTCAGCAAATAAAGGAATCAATAGGTTGTTCCATTGCCATTCATGAACAGGGATGAATAAATAATCCTCTAGTAAAATGTGTTCCTCTGTTAAAATAGCTTTAAAATGATTTATAAGATCTTCACCCAGTTCATTCAACATCAATGTTTCATAAGAAAGTGAGCTAGTCACTTGAAAGGATGCAATGCTTTTGTCAACTGCTAACCAAGTCAACTTCACCTCTTGTTTGTTTTCAGGAGCATATGCCAAATAGTCATCATATCCAAAACCAATTCGACCCTTATTGTATGTAATCCAAGGATGTCCTTCCATTTCGCCTTCAATCTGTGCATAATCCATTTCTAGCAAATTAGCTTGTTTATTTTTTTTCTTTAATAAAATGTGGCAGTCCGCCAGTAATGTATGCTGGTATTCTTTAATGAGATGTCCTGTCGTAGTTGGGCGCATTCCAATCAATTTTTGGATATCTAATAAAAATTGGATAGGCTGTGTTGCTGTTAAAAATACTCCATGAACTCCTCGTTCTATCGATCCTTTGACAATTTGATAACTGTCAAACATACGTTGTTTTGCTTTAAAACGATATTCGATTCCTTCATTAAGCAGTAATCTGTATCGTCCGATATCGCCATCTCTTTGCATGATTTCAGGATCGATAATATATTCATACATAAACTCCGCAAACATTTTTTCTAACAATTGAACGCCAGCTTGCTTCCAAATATCTGGCGTTATATGTTTCAATTCATCGATGTAATTCATTTATTTACACCTCTTCGATTGTTTTTATTTATACCAAACTGTTGAAATACATTTTTCTTTTGAATAGGATAAACTTCTCGACCTGTTAAACTATTAATAATCACAGAATTTCGATGAGCACCGAGTCCAAGATCTGGAGCACCTATACCATGAGTATGAACCTCACCATTTTGTACAAAGATATGACGCTCTGTTTGGTTAGTAAGTTGTAATTTATAATCTTCGCCAACAATATAACGACCTTGTTCATCCCAGGTGATGTGTGAACGAATATCTGAAATAAAAGAAGGGATAGGATGTTTATATCCAGTAGCTGCAATGACAACTTCACTTTCTGCCGTAAATGAAGCATCCTCCTCTATCTGCTGTAAGTGAAGTTTATACTTTACTCGCCCATTTTGATTCATTACCTCTGCCTGTTGCAATTCTGTTAATGCGAGCAAATTCACTGGTATTTCTCTATTACCGATGCTTAAATGATAGAGCTGTTCGTGTATATCAGCGATGGTTTTTGCACTAATCCCCTTATATAGTAAATCTTGTTTAGGTAGAATCTGATCCCGCTTTGACTGAGGCAATTGATAAAAATATTGAATATAATCAGGAGAAAAGTGCTCTAAACCTAGCTTGGAATATTCCATAGGGAAAAATCCACGTGAACGAGTATACCAATTTAATTCATAACCATACTCAAGTTGTTCTTTTAACAATTCATAAAAAACTTCCGCTGCACTTTGTCCCGATCCAATCACCGTAATAGATTCAGCTCGTTTAACTCTCTCTTGTCTTTGTAAAAAAAGAGCCGAATGGAAAACATCCTCGTTTGAATGCTGATCAAGAGTGTCTAATACATAAGGTTCACTACCTATTCCAAGAACTAGATGTTTTGCATAATAGCTTTTAACTTTATTACTATTTTGCTCACGCACTTCTACCTTGTAATATTGATCATTTCCTTCTTGAATAAACTGGGTATTTTCCACACGATGATGAAACAATAATGAATCCAATTGTGAACTTACCCATTGTCCGTAATGATTGTATTCTTTACGTGGCACTAAAAATTGTTCTAGAAAGTAAAAATGGTATAAACGTTGATGAACCTTTAAATAGTTGAGATAACTGAATGGACTAGTAGGGTCCGCCATAGTAACCACATCCGCTAAAAAAGGAACTTGTAATGTCGTACCTTCAATGAGCATTCCTTCATGCCACTCAAATTGCGGTTTTTGTTCAAAAAATAGAGCTTCGATTTCTGTAACTGGATCAAGTAAAGCTGCAAGTCCTAAATTAAACGGTCCGACCCCAACTCCAATCACATCATAAATCTTCATAATTCCATCTCCTTTTAAAACGTTCACGATCACAAAACATCAACATCCCTGTTTTGTCTGGTAATTCAACCGGTTTCACTTTTTCAAAGCCACATTTTTCAAATAGATGAATCATTTTCTCGTTACGAATATCTGGCTCTGCAATTACTTTTTTTGTTTGTAAATGCCGAAATTGAAATTTCACCATAGTTCGCAAAAAAGGTAGAGACAAACCTTTACCAATGTATTCTGATGGTCCGATTAATAGATGGATGCCTTGATCATAGGGATCAACATTATAATATTGACCAATAATATCTTCCTTCGCCCAGTAAGCTTCCCAATAGCTCATAGGTGTTCCATCCAGTTCACCTATATATAATGTTTGATGATTATCATTCATAAAATTTTGAAGGTGTTTTTCATAGTCTTCTAGGGATATTGCAAGATTCCAAAATGGAATCACATGCGGCTGGTGCATCCAATTATGGAGTCTATTCACATCTTTTGTTAACTTTACTGGACGAAAAGAGATCGTTTTTTCTATTTCTTGATCAATTATCGTTAAGCTGGTATCTTTCAACACCATAAACCTCCTTAGCTGTGAGCGGATTGTGTGTTTTGACATATACAGATTGGGTGGCTAATGATCCAACAAGCTCATCCATATCATAAAATCTAGTTAATAAATTTCCTTTGCTAGGAACAATTTTTTCATCTAGGAGACTATCTAATAGCTCAGAGGGTTCTCGGTTTATAGGTCTTAATTGTTCTAATTGTTCTCTTAACTCTGCTAACAATTTATGTTCCTCAATAAGATCACTGCAACCAAAAGCATTCATTAATCCGAATAAGTGATTAAAAAAGAAATAATAACGAAATCTCTCATCTGCTATCGCATCTTCACAGGTCGTTTGACTTTTTTTACTAATATCAGGAAGGAATCGTTCCAAGGTTTCGTGCATAGATTGACAAAAATAATAACCTTGATTATCTCGATAATATACCTTTTCTGGATAACCATTTTTTAATTTCACAATGCTATTTTGCTGGTGAGCTTCCAAAGCAATTCCATACGTCATATACAACCAAACGAGAGGCTGCAATGATATGTTCAAATAATTGCGGAACCAGTCTAGACTTACATCTTCAGTTGAACGTCCTTCCTGATTTGCTAAATCATGAATGATTTCGCCTAATAAAGAATTTTTACCTAATGGATGATCTTGACCTAAAGCAACGATTGGCATTACATTGTGCTCTTCTCCTTCTTGAAAAGGATTATCTCTGAGCACCACTTCAAACCCCGATTCTTCCTCCCCTTCAAAACGAATAGTTATATAAGCAGGGTCGGTAATAACTGAAAAATCGGGGAATTTTTTTCCCCACACCTTACCAACTTCTGTGTCTAATAATCGTTTCACTTCAACACCTCGCTCTAATTCTTTACGCTTATTCACTCGCAAGGAATTGGTAATTTTAATATTGAGCGATAACTTATACATCATTGAAGCTCTAGAATGATATACAGTTCGCAGTGAAGAGGTTGCATAAAATGCAGTGCCTGCACTTCCTAGATATTGTAATTTTCCTTTCGATATCAAATCTTTCACTTGTGGTTTTTGCAATAAATATTGAGCTTGCCAAGGATGTATTGGAATTAATGCATAATCATCTGACTGACAATACTTCTGCTTAAAAGAATTTTCCACTTCAGGATCTTGCAACAATTCACTTTTGATCAAATCAGTAGCTGACTTTTCAACTGCTGAGTCTTCCTCCACAATGGAACGATGAGCACGGAAATAATGGAGACTAAACTGCCCCTTCATTTCTGGAGAGTATTTTGGAACCTCCTCTTCACTGAACCCCTGCCTGCTTTTAGGTGTTGGATGCAATAAATGACCAAAGAGAAGGGCTTGCTCTGTTTCAATAAATGTTGGATTTAATGAATATAAGTCCTCAAATTCATTGTTTCTTGCCTCTAAAAATCGAGATATTTGTTGGCAGCTTTGGATCACTCTTAGCATTAACTCATCTTGTGTTCCTTGATGATTTTCTGACATCGATAATTCTTTACATAGAAACGATATGAGGGTAACATAATCAAGCTCTAGTGATTTGTCTCTTCCATCTGTTTCATATTTCACAGGAAAATAAAACAAATGACGCCCTGTTAGTGAAAAGTACTTCACTTTCACTATCAGTTCCCCACCAACATGTTGTAAAGGACATCTGATCATTTGAGTTTGCTCATCCCACTCATATTGATTTGTTTCTTTTAAGTAACAATTAAAAAAGCTTTGCATCGTAGCCTCTTCAGCAATATGTTTACTAGATAACACTTTTTCAACTCACCCTTCCTTGATCAAAAGATTCACCAATTTGTTTAATTTGATGCAATATGTGTTGAATATGCCTCATTTCAGTGCGTGGATTTAACAAAGTAAATTTCAAGCTAACCCAACCGTCTACTTTTGTTTTTGCTACCACTGCTTCGCCACTTTGTAATAATCCTAATCGAATATGCTGATGAACTTCGTTACTTCTTGTTTGTAAATCCATTGTTTGAATCAACTTCGATCGATAGCGGAAAATAACAGTGCTTAACGTTGGATATTGTATAAGATCAAAAGATGGATCTTGATCAATATAAGTAGCTGTTTGTTTGGCTAGATGAATCGTGTAATCAATCATTTGCGAAAAACGTTCGAGTCCTACATGCTGCAAAGACATTAAAAGCTTTAAAGCATCAAAACGTCGTGTGGTTTGTATGGATTTACCCACCAAATTAGGAATGCCTCTTTGCTCATCTTCAAGTGAATTTAAATAATCAGCATTGCGGTGTAAGGATTGAAATACTAATCTATTTTTGACTAAAAAAGCACCACAGCTAATGGATTGATAGAACCATTTGTGAAAATCGATCGTAAGAGAATCTGCTTGTTCAATTCCTGTCAATATTCGTTTATGTTGATCACTGAATTGAATCGCTCCACCATAAGCTGCATCAATATGAAGCCAAATGTTATAGGATTCAGAAAGTTCACCTATTTCGAAAAGTGGATCAATACTACCAAAGTCGGTTGTACCTGCTGTAGCTACAATGACAAACGGAAAGTAATCGTCTTGTTTCAAAGTTTCTAATTTTTGTCTTAACAAGTCAGGACGCATACGAGCATTATCGTCAGTATCAACAGCGATCACAGCATCTTCACCTAATCCTAATAAAGCTGCTGATTGTGATACGGTGAAGTGAGCTTCTTTAGAACATAATATTCTCATTCTGTTCGCTTCAGGTGGTAGGCCCTTTTGTTTTACATTCCAATGCCACTTTTTAAAAATAAAATGATCTCTTGCTAACAAAATTCCCATGAAATTGGATTGGGTACCACCACTGGTGAAAATTCCATCTGCTTGTTGAGAAAAACCATAAACTTGAACCAGCCATTGAATCATTTGTTCTTCGATATGGGTAGCAACCGCACTCTGATCCCAAGAATCCATAGATGCATTCATCACATTCATGATAACTTCCCCTACTATAGAAGCAGTAAGAGGAGGAGTATGTAAATGCGCTAAACATGTTGGATGTGTAACGCCAATCGAATTTTCCAGTATCTTGGCACCTGTTTTTTCAATGACCTTTTTTAAATCCATTCCAATGTTTGGAATCTGCATCACTTCATTGCAAATCTCATTTAATTTATTAGGATTTGCCCCACTGTATGGTTTGGATTGTTCTTTGAAAAAAGTTTGTACCACATGCTGTATCGTCAACATCGCTTGTTCAAACAATTCTATACTTTCTTCATTATTGGCTGGGAAATAATGATCAAAAATGGATACCTTTTCTGACGTTTTACTTGAAGCCATGGATTAAACCTCCTGCATCAACTTCATCTCTTGTTTATCAGCTGCTTGAATAGCGTCATAAAAAATAGAACAGATTTGTTCAATTTGTTCTTCGTTCACGATTAATGGAGGTAGGAATCGTATGACACTGCCATGTCTTCCACCTAATTCTACGATCAAACCACGACGGAAACATTCTGCTTGAATAAAACGAGCTTTATCCGGATTTGATGGATAAGCACCTAGTTGATCAGCGGGTTTATTACAATTCACAATTTCTAACCCGATCATTAATCCCCGTCCTCGTACTTCTCCAATACTGCTGTATTCATGTTGGATTTTACGCAAATTAGACATGAACAAATCACCCATTTTTTCTGCATGCACATCCAACTTATTTTTTAGTACAAATTGTAACGTTGCTATTCCCGTTGCCATGGCCATTTGATTTCCACGAAAAGTTCCTGCATGTGCTCCTGGTTCCCAACGATCCAATGATTCATCATAAAGTACAACTGAAAGGGGTAAGGACCCACCTATTGCCTTGGAAAGAATCACCACGTCAGGTGTAATATCTGCATGCTCAAATGCGTACATTGCACCTGTTCTACCTATCCCTGTCTGAACTTCATCAATGATAAGCGGTATGTTTCTTTCTTTTGTTAGTCGTCTTATCTCTCGCATCCATTCATTTGGTGCTGGAATCGCACCTCCTTCTCCTTGTACCACCTCCATAATCATTCCAGATGGTGATACAATTCCACTTTCAGGATCATCAAGTACGTTTTGAATATAATGAATTCCAGTAGAAATACCTAGGTCTCCACCTAAACCAAACGGACAACGATAATCATATGGAAAAGGGAGAAAGTGAACATCAGACATCAGTCCTGTAATTTTCTCTTTTGGACTTGTATTTCCCATTAAACTAAGTGCTCCGTGTGTCATTCCGTGATATCCACCATGAAATGAAAATACACTTCGATTTCCTGTAGCTGTTTTTACTAACTTTATGGCTGCCTCGACTGCATCTGCACCTGAAGGTCCACAAAATTGGATTTTTGCTCTTCTTGCAAATGAGGATGGAAGACTTGCTAATAATTCATCTACGAACTGTTCTTTAACTGGTGTTGTAATATCTAACGTGTGCAAGGGATAACCCTCTGATAAAAATGACTGAATCGCTTCAACTACAACCGGATGGTTATGTCCTAATGCCAGTGTTCCAGCACCACCGAGACAATCTATATATGAATTCCCTTCTACATCTTTGACGAAAATTCCTGAAGCTTCTCGAATTGCTATCGGTATACGTCTTGGATAGGAACGAGCGTTAGATTCCCTTTTCGTTTGCTGACTTAATAACATTTTATTATTTAAAAAAGCTTCATCATTTTTTTGCAAACATAATCACTCCTAATATATTGAAATTGATAATCATTCTCATTAAGTAATTAAAAAAAACTCCTTTTCACCCCCCTTGATTAATGAATGTGTGAATTAAAACAATATCATTCTATTTCATAAATTTTAAATAATTCATCCAACATGATATTTGCAGCTAAAACTCCACCAGCTGTGTTCCAAATGGCATCACTTACTTTATGAACATTTCCTTCTTTGACTACATTAAGATTGTTCCATAGAGGATCATTCAACCACTCTTCTTCGGTTTGTGTCCCTTGTCCACTTCCGTCGTCATACGTAAAGTAAAATAAAATATCGCCGTCCATATCAGGAATACTTTCTTTTGAAACTTCAACCATAAAGTCATCAACATTTTGAACGATAGGGCGCTTGATTCCGAGCTGATCCAAAATGACTCCAGAAAATGATTGCTTATGATAAATACGAGCTGTTCCTGGCAAAAAGCGTATAATGGAGACCTCTTTCTCCAACTCTTTCTCAGCTTTTTGTTTAAAATCTTCTATTCTTTGATTAAATTGAAAGATGATTTCCTCCCCATCTACTTTTTTATTTAATGCTTCTGCATACAGATCAAAATTTTCTTGCCATTCCCCTTTTAATGTTTCTGAAAAAACAGTTGGAGCAATTGCTGATAGCTGTTCATAAATTTGTTCCTGTCTAATTTTTGTACCAATAATTAAATCAGGCTCTAATGCGATAATTTCTTCTATCGCTGGTTCCATTTCTGTACCTAAATTCACTACCCCTCCCATCTGATTTTCAATATGTGTATACCATGGATCTCCTAACCAAGACTGAACGGCTCCAACTGGTTTCACATCCAAAGCCAACAGTGCTTCGGTTCCTTCATTCGTTAAAATTACAACTCTTTCTGGTGTATCAGGAATAACTGTTTCTCCCATAGCATGATTTACTATATAAGATGTGTCCACTACTTCTACATTTTCTGAAGTTACATTCACATCCTCAACTTCATTTACTTCACTTGCTATATCTCCTTCATTTGCGCCACAAGCTGATGCAACAAGCACAATAATCAAAAAAAACACAAACAAGATCACGTTATTTTTACGCAACAAAAAATTCATGATTCTCAATCTCCCTTTTATGTAGTATACTTAATTGAAAATGATTATCATTATCGTTAATATCATAATCGTTTAATCATCACGATGTCAATACTTCTTCAATAATTAAATTGATAAAATATACAACATTGATTAAATGAGCGTACATCATACATATGGAAGGACACTTATACATCTATGATTTTTGTATCCAAACATTTGAAGAAACAATGGATTGTTCTTTTTTTTATACTAAATCTATTATTTTTGTTATTTATTCTTAGTATCAAACTAGGTGTTTATATTACACAATGGAATGACATCATGAGTTCATTTTCTGATTTCAATGGTTCCAATGAGCACGTCATTATTCGAGATGTTCGTTTTCCTAGAGCTTTAATTGCGGCTTGTGTTGGAGCAAGCTTAGGGATTGCAGGGGCACTTTTGCAGATTTTAACTCAAAACCCACTTGCAGATACTGGAATTTTGGGGGTTAACGGAGGAGCTTCACTACTAGTGGTCATAGCTGTTTCTATGTTTTCTATTAGTTCTTTAAGTCAATTTACTTGGATCGCATTTTTAGGAGCTGCTATATTTGGAACACTTGTTTATATTCTCGGGCAAACAACAAAAACAAATCATTCTCCCATTCGTTTAACTTTGGCCGGTGCAGCTGTTGCTGCTTTTACAACTTCTTTGACGCATGCTTTTTTAATCATCAATGCAAGTGCACTAGATGAAGTATTATTCTGGATTTCAGGTTCAATCGCTGGAAGAAGTATGGATATGCTACGAGAAGTTTTCCCTTATATGTGCATTGGTTGGATTGGTTCCATAATTATTGCTAAAAAGATAGACGCTCTGCAACTTGGTGAAGATGTTGCGAAAAGTTTAGGTCAGAACACTGTTTGGGTAAAATTATCGATAGGGTTATTGATTATTATATTGGCTGGTAGTTCTGTATCCATTGCTGGACCTATTTCATTTGTTGGTTTAGTCATTCCTCACATGGCTCGATTTTTTGTTGGTCTAAACTCACGTTGGGTAATCATTTTCAGTGGTTTATTAGGAGCATGTTTATTGCTGCTAGCAGATATCATTTCCCGTTTAATAGGGATGCCACAGGAAATTCCTATAGGTGTAACAACCGCTATAATCGGTGTCCCATTTTTCATTTATATCGTCCGTAAAGGAAGAATGCAATCATGAAAAAAATGATCACTATTCGAACATCTAACATTTCTTTTCTCCTTGCAAATAAAACAATGATCGTTTTAATCAACCTATTGATCATTCAAATCGTGTTATTTTGGTTGAGCCTTTCACTTGGGAAAACTTTTGATCCACTAACGTCATTAAAAGTACTTCTAGGTCAAGGATCAATGAAAGACAACTTGTCAATCGTGCAACTACGGATGCCACGTGTCATCATAGCAAGCCTGATTGGGTCAGCTCTTGCTGTTTCAGGTGCAATCTTGCAAGGTATGATCAAAAATGCTCTAGCTTCACCCAATGTGATAGGGATTAGTGGAGGAGCTTCAGTAGCGGCCATTAGTTATATTACACTCTTACCTACTGCTAGTATTCAATATTTACCCCTAGCAGCATTTGCTGGTGCACTCATCAATGGAATTATCATTTACTTGCTAGCCTGGAAAGATGGGATCTCTCCAATACGATTAGTACTAATTGGTATTGGTATGTCTGCCGTATCCACTGCAATGACTACGATGATGATGATAATGGGTCCCCCTCATGTAGCTAGTAAATCAATGATCTGGTTAACAGGAAGTATCTATGGGGCAAGCTGGACACAAGTATATACGTATCTGCCTTGGATTGTTACCTTTCTCCCTGCAGGCTTTATCTTGCTGCGAAGCTTAAATGTAACCCAACTCGGTGACGATATTGCCATTGGCGTTGGCAGTCCGTTGCAAAAACAACGCATTATATTTTTTTTAATTGCAGTTGCCTTAGCGGGCTCTGCTATAGCTATTGGTGGAACCATTGCATTTGTTGGTTTAATGGCACCTCATATCGCTCGTAAGTTAGTAGGATCAACATTTGGTAGTGTTCTCCCTACTTCTGCTCTACTTGGATCCATCATTGTCATGTTAGCAGATCTTATAGGTAGAACCGCATTTCAACCGATAAGTATTCCAGTAGGTGTTTTTACGTCTGCTATCGGAGCCCCTTTCTTCATTTATTTATTGTTAAAGAAAACTCGCTGATTGCGAATCTATTATTTTAAATTATTGAGGTGGGATAAAATATGTCTTTAACCGCAAGTAAAATCACTATGAAATACGGTGAAAAATTAATTCTCGACCAATTAAATATTAAAATCCCAATAGGTAAAATTACTGTTTTTTTAGGAAGTAATGGATGTGGCAAATCAACTTTATTACGCAGTATGGCTCGACTATTAAAACCTGCAACAGGAACAATTATATTAGATGGTAAAAACATCCATCAAATGTCAACCAAACAATTAGCTAAACAACTTGCCATTTTGCCGCAAAACCCAAGCGCTCCCTCAGGACTTACTGTACTGCAGCTCGTAAAACAAGGCAGATATTGTTATCAAAGTTTTTTGCGTCAATGGTCAAAACAGGATGAAAAAAAGGTAATGCAAGCTCTAAAAGAAACACATATGGAAGAATACAAGGATGTGCCTATTGATTCTCTATCTGGTGGACAAAAACAAAGGGCATGGATTGCCATGACTTTAGCACAAGATACTAATACAATTCTTCTAGATGAACCAACAACTTATCTAGATGTAACTCATCAAATTGAAATTCTTGACTTATTATTTGAGTTAAATGAAAAAGAAAATCGCACCATTATTATGGTTTTACATGACATCAACCTTGCATGTCGTTATGCTCATCATATTGTGGCACTTAAAGATAAAAAAGTATTTGCAGAAGGTAAACCAGAAGATGTTATTTCACCTGAAATGATGCAGCAAGTATTTGATCTAAAATGCCAGGTCGTTTGTGATCCCATTTTTTGTACACCGATGTGTATTCCAACTGGAAAAGGTAGGAAAATTGAAAGGAAGGAACAAAATCATGTTATCTTTTAAACAACAACAGTTTATTAAGGAAAAATTTCATATCCTATTTGAAAAACCAGACAATCCTGCTATTACCTTGCTAGGTAAAAACTTGGTTGATGAAAAGAGATTAAAAACATGGTTAGTCCGATTTGCAGAACAAATTAAAACAGAGAATTTGGCTGCCTCTGCATCTATATTTAGCAAATACTATGCACATATGATGTGTGCAATTCCGTTTATCATGAGTTTTTATCGTTTTCCTATTTCTGCCGACTTAAAAAATATTACAATTTATTATTCAGATAAAAATACTCCTTATATTTATATCGATCCATCAGCATGGTTAGAGACATCTAAAAACACAACTACTGATAGAGACAAAATTTTGTCATGTTTATTTATAAATAATTTTCAACCTTTTTTTGTTCTATTAAATCGGATTACAAATCTTAAAACATCGATTCTATGGGAAAATGTTTTAGTATACATTGACTTTATGTATAAGGAAGGGTTTAAAATGGTAGAAAACGATTCAGCAAGAAATCTTATTGAACAAGATTACTTATATCTTACTCAATATGCTAAACCAGCATTGTTTGGTCTGCACTCTACAAATCCGTTATCTATTGAAGGTAAAATGATAGATCACCCTGAACAAGAAGGAGAGACTTTCCGTATTCGTAAAACATGTTGCTTAAAACACCATACAATGGATCGAACCCATTGTAGGAACTGTCCTATTGCTAATCTTCAATGAAAAGCATTTTCTAATAAAGTAAACCTTTCAATAGGGGTTTTCATTACCCCTACTGAAAGGTTTACTGCTGATACAACGTTCGTCAAGACGTGACTGTTGATAGATATAAACTCATCTTAATTCTATTTCCGCTATCTTTTCTTTACATAGAAAGATTATATTAGAGTATTGTCCAAAAAGATTTATTTTTGATAATTATATGATTTCTAGATGCCACTCCCTTAATCTTCTCATTCTATCTTCATTGTTAAATACAAATGATAATCCAAGAGGTACAAATCTTTTATTCTTAATTGATATAACTTATATTTTTATTTTCTATGATGTGGATGCAGTTTTTTCTGCCTTTTCTCCTTTTTGCAGCTGATACATCTTATGATAACGACCTTTTAATTCCATCAACTCATCATGATTACCCCGTTCTACGATTTCACCTCTATGAAGTACTAAAATTTGATCTGCATCCCGAATCGTAGACAATCTATGTGCGATCACAAACGTTGTCCTTCCTTCACTTACGACCTTAAGTGCCTTTTGAATCAATCCTTCAGTTTCACTGTCTATGCTAGCTGTGGCTTCGTCTAATATTAAAATGGACGGGTCAAAAGCCAGCGCTCTTGCAAATGAAATCAATTGTCGCTGCCCTGCTGATAAAGTACTGCCTCTTTCAACAACCGGTTCATCATACCCTTTCGGAAGTTGTTCAACAAATGTGGAAGCCCCTACTTTTTGCAGCGCATCTTTCACTTTATTCATATCTATCTCTTCATTATATAAACTAACATTGAACTTTATATCCCCCGCAAAAAGAAATGGATCCTGTAACACAATCCCCATATGTTTTCGTAAAGCTTGTTTTGAGAACATAGTCACATCTACATTATCGATTGTTATTTTCCCATCGTTGGGTTCATAAAATCCTAATAGAAGATTCATGATTGAACTTTTTCCTGATCCAGTATGTCCTACAAGTGCGACCGTTTCTCCTTTTTGAGCTTCAAAAGAAATATTCTTTAATACATTTTCACCAGACTTATAGGCAAATGTCACATCATCAAACCGAACACGCCCTTCTGGACGGGGCTCATGATCCGCATTAGATACTTCTGTTCCATCCATGTCAAGTATTGTAAATACTCTTCCCGCTGAAACAAATGCTCTCTGTGCATTAGTTAGCTGATCAAATATCCCTATAATAGGTTGGAATATTCGCCCTAAATAATCAATAAATACATAAAACACCCCGAACTGAATCGCTCCCTCTAGAGATTGACTACCAAAGTACCAAATGACCATTGCCGTGACTAATCTACCTATGGTACCCACTATGTTACGAGATGAAAGTGCAAATACATTAATTTGTTTGATTTGATTTTCATAACGATCTTGATTTAATTTTTCAAATTCTTCCACTGTTAATTTTTCTCTTCTAAATGCTTGGATAATAGGCATCACATGAATAGACTCATTAATCATCGCATTCATATCACTTAAACGGGCACGCATGATCGTAATAAAACCTTTTGAATACTTAAGATGTATGTACATGATCAAAGCAAAGATAGGCAGAATTAGAAGACAAAGTAGTGCCAACCTAGCATCTAAAATAAATAGAAACACATAAATACCGATTAACTGTACTGTACTTACTACAAAAGTTGCCATAAAACTCATAAATAAATCACGTATTGCTTCAGTATCATTCGCTATTCTCGATACAACTTGACCAATAGGTGTATTATCAAAATAACGGATTGGAATACGTTGAATATGTTTCATTAAATCCATCCGCATATTTTTAATGATACGTAAGGCAGTCGTTTGTAATGCATATCCTTGTATAAAATTTAACAAACTTGCCGTAACTAAGAGACCAACATACAGACCAATTAAACTCAAGATAGGTGATATTTCTATGGTTTCATTGGAAAGATGATTATCAATAATGATCTGAATAATTAATGGTCCTCCTAGTTCTGCTCCAACAGCACCACAAAGAATGAGGAGTGCAGCTATAATTCTAAATTTATAATGAAGAGCATATTGAAAAAGTCTTCTGGAAACGTTTTGTTTAGGCTCCATGAAAATATCACTCCCTTTTAAAATGGTTTCCCCATCTTGTTTTGTTTAATCGTCTAAACTAGCTTCCATCTGTTGATGTTCCCACTGTTCTTTATACCAGCCACCGTGAAACATAAGCTCTTCATGAGTTCCTTCTGCAATAACACGACCTTCATCCATAACAAGGATCCAATCAGCATGACTTACTGCTGATAATCGATGTGAAGTAATCATAGTTGTCTTTCCAGCACGTTCATTTCTGATTTCGTGTAAAATTTTATTTTCCGTTTTTGCATCCACGGCTGATAGTGAATCATCTAATATAAGAATTTCAGCATCAAGTAACAATGCTCTAGCAATAGCAACTCGCTGCTTCTGACCACCAGACAACATTACACCTTGCTCGCCGATTACCGTTTTCAGCCCATCAGTCATCCTTGATATATCTTTCGTGAAGGAAGCCATTTTAATAGCTCGATCAATCTCTTCTTGTGTTGCATCTGGTTTTCCTAATTTAATATTTTCCTTTAATGTTTTAGATAGAAGCATATGCTCCTGTGGTACATAGGATACCCAGCTTTTCAATTGTTCTAGGCTTATCTGTTCCACAGGGATTTCAGAAATAAACAATTTTTCTTTATCAATTGGATATTGTCTCAACAGTTGTTTCAATAACGTACTTTTTCCACTTCCTGTTCGACCTACAATTCCTAACGTCTGTCCACGTTCTAAGCGAAAAGAGACTTGTGCCAAACTATGTGCATTGGAACCTGGGTAACTAAATGTTAAATCCTTCATTTCTATACTTAATGGAGCATCAACTTTCGATGTAACTTCTCCATTCTTTACATCTGGATCTTGAGATAAAATGTTATCCATTCGATCTGCAGAAGCACTTCCCCGCTGTAGAACATTTATAAACTCACCAAAAGCAATCATTGGCCATATTAACATACCTAAAAATATGTTGAACGTGATTAAATCTCCTAATGAAATTTCATTTTGAATGACTAAATACGAGCCGTAACTAATCCCAATCGCAACACTCAATCCAACAATGAGTGAAATTGAAGGTTGAAAAAGGGCATTAAAAATAGCCACTTTTCTATTTTTATTCAAAACTTCTGTAGTCACCTTATCAAAAGCGTCAATATCGTTTTCCTCTTGAACGTAGGAACGTATCACTCTCATCCCTGATATAGACTCCAATGCTTGATCATTCATTTTACCAAATGAAGCTTGTGCTCCAAGGAAATTAACTCTTACATTTTTCCCAAGTTTGTTGATCACTAAAGCTAGAAAAGGGAGGGGAATGAAAGCAGCCAGCATCAATTTATAACTAATCAATGAGACCATCATAATAACAACAACCGAAACACCTACAATCGTATTCACCAAGGTCATTACACCAAATCCTGCTGTTTGACCAATTGCCAACACATCGTTCGTAGCTAAAGCCATCAAATCTCCTGTCGTATTCCTTTGGAAAAAACCTGGACTCATCTTAGTTAAATTTGTTAGAAGTTTTTTTCTTAAGATGGTTTCGATCAAAGCCGAGTTTCGAAATAAAGTTGTAATCCACGTATAAACTAATATGTAGAGTAAAACCGCTAAAAACCCAAGTAAAAGTACCGTTTTGGTTAAAGATTCTGATGTTAACTCATTATCCCCAATTTGATCTACAATGTTTCCAATCATAATCGGTGGGATCATGGTAAGGAGAGTCACAATGGTCATAATGGTAATGGCTACCACGTAACTTTTCCAACGCTGTTTAAAAAACCATTTTAGTTTCATTACAAAAGACATATATCTACTCCTTTTCTAGATAGAATCATATACCAAATTATTATTTGTAACAGTTTATCTACTATATAGTTCTCATTAATTAAAAGTCAATTTCTTTTAAAACTTGTTGTAACATTTTTACTTCTTCGTTTGATAATGTCATACCTTTTCCCATCTTCTCATGATTAGGAGCCCAATCTCGAATATCGTATTTAGGATCGCGACCGTTCCAACTAATTAAATTCAATTCTTTTGTCCAACCCTTTGGTGATTCCGAGAGCTTAGCAATTGTTTTCAAGATTTCGTATTTGATTTCTGACATAAGAGTACCTCCGTTATTATGGTTTACTGTATTAATTTATGAAGTGAACACTTTTATATAATAGCTATTTATTTCTCATCTAATTTAAGATAGTAAGAATTAATTATACCACAAAATAAGAGTCGGACAAACATTTGTTCTAAATTTAAGTATGAGTTATTTTCCCTCACATTAAAGTGATTTTCAGTACAGAAGTGATATGATTTTAAAACCCCCTGACATACGAATTAATATGCTTCATAAACTAAAGTAGTTAAAATAATCAATTTTAATTGAGGAGCTGTTTGTATGTATAAACGACCTCAAAATCAATATGAATTTGGAACCATACCTCAACCCATTAGAAGTGACGGGGCTGGGGCAACTGATCTTGGACCAAGGGATATTATGCGCGATATAGAGAATCCAGATATGTTAGTACCTCCTGTAACTGATTCCGGAAGTATCCCCAACCTTAAATTCTCTTTTTCCGATACAAATATGCAGTTATATCCTGGAGGATGGAGTAGAGAAGTAACTGCCAGAGAACTACCCATTGCTACAACACTTGCAGGTGTCAATATGCGACTTTTACCAGGAGGAGTTCGTGAATTGCATTGGCATAAACAAGTGGAATGGGCGTATATGCTTTTAGGAAAAGCACGAATCACAGCAGTTGATCAAGACGGACGAAACTTTATTGCAGATATTGGAGAAGGGGATTTGTGGTACTTTCCGCCAGGAATACCACACTCTGTTCAAGGACTAGAAGAAGGCTGTGAATTTTTACTTGTTTTTGATGATGGAAACTTTTCAGAGTTTGATACCTTCACGATCTCAGATTGGTTTGCACATACACCAAAGGAGATTTTATCAGCCAATTTTGGTGTATCAGAAAACGCCTTTACCCACGTCCCAAATAAACAGACATACATGTATCAAGCAAAAGTGCCTGGTTCTTTAAAAAGTCAGAGAATTGAGAGTCCACATGGATCGGTCCCAAAAAGCTTTACTCACAAATTACTTTCGCAAAAACCTATTCAAACTTCAGGAGGTACAGTTCGGATAGCAGATTCTTCTAATTTCCCTATCTCCACTAGAATTGCTGCGGCATTAGTTGAAATTAAACCTGGCGCAATGAGAGAAATGCACTGGCATCCAAACAACGATGAATGGCAATATTACCTTACTGGAATAGGACGAATGACAGCCTTTGCAGCAAATGGAACAGCACGCACCTTTAATGTTAGAGCTGGTGACGTTGGATACGTTCCCTTTGCTTTCGGACACTATATACAAAATATTGGAGAAGAAAGTTTATGGTTTCTTGAAATATTCCAAAGTCATCGTTTTGAAGACATCTCATTAAATCAATGGATGGCATTAACTCCTCATGAACTTGTTCAAACTAACTTACATGTAGGACCTCAATTAATGAATAGCTTACGAAAGCAAAAATCGCCAGTTGTTAAATATCCAAAATTATAAAGTATACATCTTAAACTCCTAATGTATGCATATTATTAAATTGAGATAAAAATAGGGGGGAACTTAAAATGAACAATCAAAATCAACTAACTGCATGGGAAGAGCATCAATTTTGGCTGGAAGTATTAGAAGACCATGCTCATTTCATTCACGATTTTTTAGCCCCATCTGAGCAAAAATGGATAGGAATTGCTTCTCAATATATCCATGCCTTTCGTTCGTTAAGAAAAAAACTGGATTCTATAAATCCAGAACTCTCTTATTCCTCTCCTGAAATGAAAAATTTTGCTTCCGAAGTTTATCCTGTTGCAGAAGGTTATTATAAATTTGAAGGATATATTCAACATTTAAGACTACAAAACAAAGTGAATTTAAATATGTGGCCAACGTACTTAAATGGGACACTAAGCGAAAACAGAGAATACCTTAGAATATTATCTTATGCCATGAGAGGTGAAACCCCACCCCCTTTATCATTAGTAGATTTAATGGAACTTTGGTTAGACGATCACCTAGGACACGCACATTTATTTATAGACATCATGGACCCCGTAGAAACCCTTCTAATAAAAGAAGCTGAGGAATCAGAAAAGAAATTTCTCGCACATATACTAAAAAATCGTCAAATTAGAGGTTATTTAATATTTACTGCACCTGGTTTCCCAGTTCAAAGAGCGTTTGCCAAAGAAGTATCTGAATCTGTTGTTTCATTATATGGTTTAGTAGAAAAACTAGTTGAGATGTATAAAGACAGTGAAGTTTTAAACAGGTCAACACTTCGTTTCATAGAACACCATTTCCCTGAATCATGTTATTTCCTACGTAAACTAGCTGCATATAATCCTGACATTTATAAAATCGAAAATTGTCCATTAACGAAACCATCATTCCAGGAGGAAAATGGATAAAGCCGTCAGACAATGTCCAATGGCTTTTCAAAATTAGTATTTATTTCAACTCATTAAGGTACTCTCTAATCTGATTAGGCGTTTTTGCAAACTTACTGTGTAAATGAGCTATTTTCTCCCCATTTTTGTATACTAATAAACTTGGGATCCCTCTTACCTCATATTTTTCTGATAAGTCCTGGAACTTCTCTGCGTCAACAGCTAAGAATTGTTTATCTGAATGTTCTTCAACAATCGGATCGATAAATAGATCAAGGTTTTTACAATCTAGGCACCAATTCGTATCAAACTTCATCACTGTAAATTTATCATTGCTAATTTGTTCTTGAAATTGTTCTAATGTTTGAATTCTTTCCATTTGGTATCTCTCCCTTATTTGAATATGTGATCATTATAATACTTACTAAAGGAAAGTATCTGTTAAATAGATTACAATACATCGTTTTTTTGAATAAGTTAAAATAGATAACCATTTTTGATTAACTCAAGCTCATCTGTACCTGAATGAATTAATAACCCATGAACGGCAATGTGATCAGGAACTAACTCATGATTTTCAATTATATTTATAGAATGCAAAACATTTTTTTGATAATCATCAAAGCCATCAAGCCATTTAGAATGTTCATCGTCCAATGGATGTAATTCCCCAATGATATCTTTTGTTTTTAAACAGTTCATCCCACAATCTGTATGTCCTACAATAAAGACTTCGTTAATCTCAAATTTATGAAGGGCTACAATTAAACTCTTCATTACTGAATCATACGGATCATTGATCATCGCGCCTGCTGTAGTGATAGAAACATAGTCGCTATTTTTCATATTTAATGCTCCTGGCAACAATTCTATTAATCTAGCATCCATACAAGAAATGACGACCGTTTTTTTATGGATTTTTTTATCAATTATAATTTGTTTATAACGATGATCATCAACAAATGATCTGTTATGTTCAATCACTTCATCCAATAGTGTCTTATTCATGGGGATGCCTCCTTAGTTTTCAATATTATATTTTGATAGAATTATAATTAGACAAACTGCAGAAAGAATACTAAACAAAATAAAACCGATTGTATAGCTGTTTGTTGCACCTATGATAAAACCAATAACTAAAGGAGGAATAAAACCTCCAAAGCTTCCCGTAGCTGCAACAATGCCGTTTGCAACTCCTGTTTGTGTGGTTGCAACCATAGGTACAACCTTAAATACAACCCCATTTCCTATTCCTGAGCTTAAAGATAAAATCATAATCGCAATAATAAAAATGTTGTACTCATTAACTAAAGATAATAGTAAGCTTGAAAGGCCAATCGTTGTAAATACGATGACTAGAAGGAAATACGGATTAAATTTATCTCCTAAAATCCCGCCAACTGGACGTATCAAGGTTGCAATAATAATAAAAATAGCTGTAATTAAACCTGCATCCACTTCGGATAATTCAAATACTGAAACTAATAAAGTAGGCAGCATCACAGTAAATGTAACGAACGTTCCAAATGTTAGAAAATAAAAGAGTGATATAACGAATATATTTTTATTTTTTCGCAAAAAATTTATAGGATTTATAAATTTTTCAGTGGTCGTTTGTTCTGTTTTATCTGCAAAGAAAAAATGAATAAAGATCATGAAAATAATTAGAATTAAATACAACTGAATGGTGAGTCTCCATCCAAGTAAATTGGCTAAAACCGGTGCAAGGAAAGATGTAAAGGCTGTTCCAATATTCCCCAATCCAAAGATGCCATTCACAAAACCATGTTTTTCTTTAGCATAATATTTTGGCAATGAAGTAACACCGATGGAAAATGTAGCTCCGCTAATCCCAATCAATAAACCTAATGAAAATAAAGCAATAAAAGATGTAGAGGTGCTGATTAAATAAACCGGGATTATTAAAGCAATAAAATTAAAGATAAAAACTTTACTTGCTCCAAATTTACCAGTATAGTATCCCATTGGTATTCTAAGTAAAGACCCTGATATTACTGGGGCCGAGGTGATCCATGTAATTTGTGTGGCGGTCAGATTTAAATCTTGGGAAATAAATGGCATTAAGGATGATAAGATTACCCATACCATAAAACTAGAAACTAGACTAAATGTTTGTAATGATAATTGAAATGTTGGTCTATTTGTGATTGATAAAGTGGTCATTTAGATATCCTTCCTTCGTGATTTCTTCATAAGTGATTATTCCTTAGCACCTTGATAAGAATACTTCATGTTTATAAATGATTATAGTAGGTGCTGAAATAAGGAATTGTGACATAAATCACACCCCTAGAAAAAAGAAGAAAAACTTGTTGATTCATAAGCCTTAAGATGAAGACAAAGCAAAAAACTAGACTCACTTTTTCAAGTAAGTCTGCTAATTTTCAAAAATCATATTTATTTTATTTATTTCATAGTTTGTGAACTTAGATGTCTAAAACATTAGATAAAGCTACTGCAAATTCTATTATAGACACTTTGTGTTTTGGATCATCTTCTAACTCTTCATTAGAAATATCTTTTTGGAATGCTTTTTCAAAAACAACGATCAGCTGCTCATTTGTCAGCTTTTCATTTACTCCAAATTCACCATTTCCATAACCTTGGAAAATCCCCGCCTCTGTTACTGCAGCAATTGCTTCTGCATATGGATGTGATTCACTTACGTCTTTAAAAACTGCCTTATTATCAGAAACTTCTAAATCTAAAGCACGTTGTAAAAGTAATGCAACTTCACCACGAGTAATTTTTTGATCTAGTTTTAACTTATCCTCTGTATCTATTGGTAGAATTCTTTTTGCAGTTAAATCTTCAATTGCAGCCGATTCAGTACTATCACTATTTTCCACTGAATCTCTTTGCAACAATTCGAATATTCTTTTTGCATTGTCAGTGTTGTCAATTAATCCTACAAAACGATCTTTTTCTGGACCGAAAGCATATACGGGTACTTCTTCCCCTGTGTGTCCGTCAGTTGTCCAACCAGATAAAGAACGTTTATTAAAAATATCTTCTATTGCATTATCAATCTCTGAGTATCTTTCTTCTTCATCAACTTCTGCTGCATCTTTAACCGATTGAATCTCTTCTAGTGTTAATTCTAACTCAATGAATTCGTTTAATGTTTCTTCAATGTCCGCTTCATTTATAATCTCATTTGCCATAAAATCAGGTGTTCTTTTTGCTGCTTTAATTGGATCAATGAAGAAGTTATACACGCCATCTGCTCCAATAGAAAATCCACCAGTAGAATGATCTGCAGTCACAACAACAAGCGTTTCACCATCTTGTTTTGCAAAATCAATAACCTCTTTAAATGCTTCTTCAAAATCTATCATTTCACTCATCGCAGCGATAGTATCATTATCATGTCCAGCCCAATCAATCTGACTCCCTTCAATCATTAAAAAGAAACCATCTTGATCTTCACTTAATCTATCAATTGCTGCTTTAGTCATCTCTCTTAAAGAGGGGATATCTTCGGCACGATCAATCATTTTGTCCATGCCTTTAGGTGCAAATAATCCTAAGATCTGATCATTGTTATCATTTAAAAGCTCATTTCGAGAAGTAACATAACTATAACCATCTGCTTCGAATAACTCAGCAATATTACGGTCTTCACGTACAAAATATGAAGTACCTCCACCAAGAATCACATCAATTTTATGCTTTCCATCTATTAAATCATCATAGTAGTCATCTGCAATTTGATCATAATTTTTACGAGATTCATCATGTGAAGCATAAGCAGCAGGTGTGGCATGATTAATTTGTGAAGTTGCAACTAAACCTGTAGACATTCCATTTTCTTTTGCCTGCTCAAGTACTGTTTTCACTTCTGATTTATCGTTATCTAAAGCTATAGCTCCATTATATGTTTTTACTCCTCCAGACATGGCTGTAGCAGCTGATGCTGAATCTGTTATATTATGTTCCTCATCTATTGGATAGGTCGTTTGCAATCCTACTAAATAAGGATCAAATGCTGTTTTTTCATATTCGGTTGTGCTTGGATCGTCATGCCAATAACGAAGTGCAGTCATGTATGGCACACCCATTCCATCTCCAACCATAAATATAATATTTTTCAATTCTTCTTTTTTTGAAGCTGCTTCTGCTGTACTGCTTCCCTTAGAAATTCCTCCAAAACTACTAACGACCAAAGAACTAACTAAACTAACAGATAAAAATGTTTTCTTCCAATTCATCATTTGTCATTTCCTCCCCACTTATTCAACCCTTTCTTAATGTACTGTGAGTGTGTTAAATGGGAATGAAATAGAAACCCTAATTATGTTATCTTTCAATAAAATCTTGTTAAATATTAAATAGATATCAATGTTTTTCAAAGAAAAAACTCAAGCATTCTAGCTTGAGTCTCATTAAACTATTCAAATATATTATTTAGTACTTAAGATTTTTCATACTTTCATCTAACATCTGAAATCCTTTTGTCAATTTCCCTTTTGGAATCTTAGTAACTTGATCTCCAATATTTATCTCACAATAACAACTTTGTTCACTTTTTTCTACTACATAACTTGTGAGACCAATCCCAGTTTTTTTATAAATAGCTGTAAGTATAGGTTCTAATTTATCTTTGGAAATATTAAAGTACACATGAAACATATTAGAAACAGGTTGAATAGGTAGGGTTGAAACAGAACGACATTGATTGAACAATTCAGCTACTTCTATCGCGTATTCATAGTACTGATTCATTTTAGGTAATCTCTGATCAAGATAATATTCAGAGCTTACTATATAGGGATATAAACTAATTAAATCTCCACCATGCCTTCTTTTCCATACCTTTGATACTTCAATAAATGATGGATCCCCAGCAAGTATAGCCCCTGCAATTCCTCCAATCCCTTTATAAAATGAGATATAAACACTATCAAAAAGATTACATATTTCAACTGCTGACTTTTTATAATATGGTAATATCTCAAAAAGTCTTGCTCCATCTAAATGCAACTTAATGCCTTTATCACGACAATATCCAGATATATCTTCAAGCGTTTTAAAATCAGGTAATTGACCACCAATCTCACGTTGAGGTAATTCAAGTAATATGCAAGCTACATCCTCTTCTATGTTTAACACATCTTCCAGTTCAATCAATCTTGTTTTATCAGCAAGCAATACGGATTCAATATGATGCAGCTTTTTCAACCCATCTTCTTCATGAATTTCTAAATGAGACAAAGGGTGATAAGCCACTTTTTTTAGTACTTTTTTATCACACCAAATTCTTAATGCTATCTGCTGTGCCATCGTTCCACTTGGGAAAAATACTGCCGATTCTTTTCCTAAATAATCAGCCATCTTTGCTTGAAAATCTTCTATGATCTTCCCCTGACCATACATATCACTTTCTTGTAAACCATCCAATTCAGTTATTGCTTCTTTTAATATCTGGATATTTCTTTTCCCATGACCATTAAGTTGATAATTGGTCTGTTTAAATGCTTCAACTAGAGTATTACTTTGACTCATTAATATAACCCCTTTCAAAGTATCTACTTCCTCTGCAGTAACTCAGCAATACCAACAGCTAAAGCTCCATTCAGAAACCCGAAATAACACATAACCATAAAATCCCCTGAAATGAATGACATAACTCCAATTAAAAGACTCAAAAACATCGTTAATATACCGAGAATGAACAAGAAAACACTGAATTTCATTTTAAAGAATCACTACTTTCATTCATAACATCATTTAAACTAATGACGAAACTACGTATCTTGTCCCCATATATTAACACACTCATGATTCTGTTAAAAAATAAAATAACTGTCAAATTTAAATAACATGTCTTTTTTCTACATATCATTATTTATTGATTTAATAGCATTTTGTAAGAGAAAAAGGGATTGCCCGTTGATCTGTTTTAAGACCTTTAGGCAATCCCTTCTCATCTATCATACTATTATATTCTTACACTTCTATACTCATTTTAATTATCTTTTGGATTTCCTTGACTCTTAGTAATAATTTCATAAGTGAAGTCTACAGCACCTTTTTCTCCACCTGTTGGAGCATACCAGATAATCATATAATTCGTACCATTTTTAAATAATTGACGTAATTCAAGTGCATCTTCATCCTCCACATTAAATGGATCAACATCTACGACTTTATATTTTGTATGCTTTCCATCTTTACCTACATTACGTTCGTTGATAAACGTTACAGCATACTCTACATACTCACCTTTTAGTTCATTTAATGAATATAATCCATCTAAAGAACTTCCATCTTGAGTAAATCCGATTTCAGGGATAGAGATATTATCCACGAACCAACCTGTATCATTGTAACCCCAATCTGTTAAGAAACGGAATGATACCCAAACTTCTTGTCCAGCATATGCAGATAAATCAAATGTTTCTTGTTGCCAATCTGCATAATGTCCTGTAAACCCAGGTAGATTTTCTTTAATAGCCGGGTAACCTTCTTCTACAACATCGGAACGAGTATTTTCATTGGCTAAACTAGTCCAAGTTGCACCTTCATCTACAGAAACCTGAACCATACCAAAATCCCATTGCTCTTCAATATCAATGAAATTATCGAATGTTAATGTCGCTTCATCTACACCTGTAAGATCGGCTGTGATGATAATACTGTTATCAATTTCGTCTCCTCCGTTAGCCCATAATACTTCATTGTCAGAACCTAATGGATCTGCAACAGTTAACCATTTCTGAGGAAGGAAATCAACACCATCAAAGTTAATCGTACGTATTTTGTCATCAATCTCAATCACTTTATAGTTAGCTCCCCAAGCCGGAACTCCATCCTTCTCAAATTGAGCAGCAGATTCAAAATTGATGTTTAAATCAATACTTTCAAATTCATATTTTCCATCTCCAGGTTTGTCACTATCGATAGCTAAAGCAGTACTGAAGTTTTTGAACAATTCACCAAATTCAATTCCTGTATCAAATGCAGCTAATTGATTGCTCACACTTTCAATTCCGTTAGCTTCATCATTCAATAAAGCTTGTACAAATTCCTTACCAAATTGTTCACTTAAGTAAAGTTGTAACAAATAGGCTTGACCATAATCAGCTAATGTTTCAGGCGAGCCACTATTATAATACTCATCCCATTCTACTAGAGAATTTTCTGGGTGATCAAGGAAGTAATTCACATGACCCATTGGATGACCATATCCTACAACATACTCCGCGAAATCGGACATTCCTTCATTAATCCAATTCGTTTCATCCCTATCTTTATCACTATGAATAAGATGTTGATATTCATGTGCAACAGTACCAAAGAATGTGCTTTCTAATCTATTCTCCCAATCTGCAGAATCGATTGTTATAATATTGCGATCTATGTATTGTTCTAACGTTGTCCAGAAAAATCCAGCTACAAAAAACGGATAGGATGGGTCCTCGAACTGTTCATCAATAATATTGTCTACTAGAATAATATTTTTACCTTCTTCAGATAAGTAATAATCTTCTGGGAAACCTACAAGACCTGGTAATTCCGCATTCGAACCAGTAAGTGTATCTGGATCACCAAAGAAATCTACTACCTTAGGATAAATAGTTAATTCAAACTCATCTTTCATTTTATCCGCTTGTTCTTGTGTAACCACATGAGCAGGTCGACTATCTCCCTCAGGGAACGAAAGATCATCTGCAACCCATACTTCTACGTTATCGCCAACACTTCTTAATGTAAATGTTTTCAAACTTAAATCTCTATTTAAGAAATATTTAGTTCCCCCATTAAATGTAAAGTTACCATCTGAAGCTTCTTCAGAACTTGAATCTTCTTCATTTTCAGAAATGATAGCAGTTTGTTCTTTTAGTTGCTCCTCAGCTTTTTGTAAAAAGTCGGAATCTTGGGATTGATGTCTTAATTCAGAACCAATGTCTATGACATCTCCATATCTTGCAGTATCAATATCGTTAGTTGAAGCAGAAACTTGACCTCCAGAAAATGTTGGAACAATTAGTGAGATCGATAATAAAGCTGTTGAAATTACAGAAAATACTTTTTTCTTCATCATTTTTCTCCTCTCATGCATATGTATTTACAAGACCTTCCATATGACAATCTCTAAAATCAGATTAAGGCTTGTTTATATTCAGTATACATACCTTAATATCGTTATTGTGTCGAAATTTGTAGGTATTATCGGGTGTATTTTAAGAACTTTTGTCGAAAAATATAATATATTATTATATTTGTAATATTTTAGTATATTATATTAATAGTTAAAAGGAACTATATACTAAAATATTACATCCCAAATAATCCTCCAACATCTGACAAAAAGATTTTTATTTTTTGAAAATATTAAAAGAGGGCTGCCTAATGACAGCCCCTACTTTATTCAACTTCTATTATTTTTTTACTTTTTCTTCACTTTTAGTAGTAATTTCATAAGTGAAGTCTACTGCACCTTTTTCTCCACCTGTTGGAGCATACCAGATAATCATATAGTTCGTACCATTATTAAATAATTGACGTAATTCAAGTGCATCTTCTTCTGTCACGTTAAAAGGATCTACATCTACGACTTTATATTTAGTGTTCTTTCCATTTTTACCTACATTACTTTCGTTGATAAACGTTACAGCATACTCTACGTATTCACTGTTTAGTTCATTTAATGAATATAATCCATCTAAAGAACTTCCATCTTGAGTAAATCCGATTTCTGGAATTGAGATGTTATCTACATACCAACCTGTATCATTGTAACCCCAATCAGTTAAATAACGGAATGATACCCAAATCTCTTGTCCTGCATATGCAGATAAATCAAATGTTTCTTGCTGCCAATCTGTATAATGACCAGTAAATCCAGGTAGGTTTTCTTTAATTGCCGGGTAACCTTCTTCTACAACATCGGAACGTGTATTTTCATTGGCTAAATTAGTCCAAGTTGCACCTTCATCTACAGATACTTGAACTACACCGAAATCCCATTGCTCTTCAATATCAATGAAATTATCGAATGTTAATGTCGCTTCATCTACACCTGTAAGATCGGCTGTGATGATAATACTGTTATCAATTTCGTCTCCATCGTTAGCCCACAATACTTCATTGTCAGAACCTAATGGATCTGCAACAGATAACCATTTCTGAGGAAGGAAATTAACACCATCAAAGTTAATTGAACGTATTTTATCATCCAACTCAATCACTTTATAATTAGCTCCCCATGCCGGAACTCCATCCTTTTCAAATTCAGCAGCAGATTCAAAATTAATTTTTAAATCAATGCTTTCAAATTCATATATTCCATCTCCAGGTGTATTACTATCGATGGCTACAGCTGTGCTAAAGTTTTTGAATAATTCACCAAAATCAATCCCTGTATCAAATGAATTTAATTGATTATTCACGCTTTCAATTCCGTTTGCTTCATCATTAAGTAATGCTTGTGTAAACTCCTTACCAAATTGCTCACTCAAGTAGAGTTGTAACAAATAGGCTTGACCATAATCTGCTAACGTTTCAGGGTCTCCACTTGCATAATACTCATCCCATTCCACAAGTGAATTTTCTGGGTGATCAAGGAAATAGTTTACATGACCCATTGGGTGCCCATATCCTACGATATATTCTGCAAAATCGGACATTCCTTCATTAATCCAGTTTGTTTCATCACCATCTTTATCACTATGAATAAGATGCTGGTATTCATGAGCAACAGTTCCAAAAAATGTGCTTTCTAATCTAGTATCCCAATCGACAGAATCAATAGAGATAATATTACGGTCTATATAAGTTTCATAAGTTGACCAGAAAAATCCAGCTACGAAAAACGGATAGGAAGGATCATTGTATTGATCATCAATAATGTTATCTACTAGAATAATATTTTTCCCTTCTTCAGATAGATAATAGTCTTCTGGAAGATCTAAAAGACCGGGCAACACTGCATCCTGACCTGTAAGCGTATCAGGTGCACCAAAGAAGTCGACTACTTTAGGATAAATGTTATCTTCAAACTCATCTCTCATTTGATCTGCTTGTTCTTGTGTTACCACATGAGCAGGTCGACTATCTCCCTCAGGGAATGAGAGATCATCAGCAACCCATATTTCTACATTATTGCCAACACTTCTTAATGTAAATGTTTTCAAACTTAGATCTCTGTTTAAAAAGTATTTTGTTCCTCCATCAAATGTGAAATTGCTTTCCGAATCACTATCAGAACTTGACATTTCCTCATTTTCCGCAATAATTACTGCTTGTTCTATCAGTTTTTCTTCTGCACTTTGTAGAAAATTTAAATCTTCAGATTGCTGTCTTAATTCAGAGCCAATATCTAATACATCCCCATATCTCTCTGTATTTACACTTGGGGGTGCTGCTGAAACTTGTACTCCTGAAAACGACGGAACAATCAATGATGCTGACAAAATTGCAGTTGAAATTGCTGAAATCACTTTTTTCCTCACACTTATTTCCCCTCTCATGTTGTATGTATTTCTTTTTTATGTCACGAAACATGACATCGTACAATTATACAATGTGATTCATATTTATAACAAGTGTAAATTTTGGAAAATGGTAGGGTTTACAAAAATATTTGATGGCATATTACTTAACATATCTTTTCGATTCGAAAAAAATAGCACCCTATAGGTGCTTTTCTGTCAACTACTTAATGGAATTTTTTGTTATTATCTTATTGAACAACCAATGAAGTCTCCAAGTACTTCATAGTTAAATCCATTACCTTATTCACATTCTCGAAGTTATGGCTATATTTTGAAGAACTAACCATTTGATTTTTTTCATCAAAATATTTTCCAGTCACTCTACTCACTTCATCAGAAGTTGCTAAATAAGTATATGTTTTTGCCATTTCTTCAGGTGATAAAGAACTCTTGCTTTTTAGAGAGTAGGCAAATCTAGCAAGACTTGAAAGATTAGGATAGCGGCTGATATCCAGCTTTACATTTGTTACACGAACACAATTTACTGTTATTTTGGTATTTTCTAATTTCTTGGCAAGCCAATAGGTGTACGTGACTTGTGCAATTTTAGATTGGTAATATGCTTTGGAAACATTAAATTTGCGAGTGCGAAATTCTGGATCTTCAAGTTGAACTTGTATAAAAGGATGAACAATCAAACCTTTTGAAGAAATAGTAATGACACGACCTTGAGGACTGAGTTCGAGAGGTTCTAGCAGAAGTTGTGTTAATAGTACCGGTCCTAAGTGATTGGTTGCCCATACACTTTCTATACCTTCATTTGTTAACTTGACTTCTTTTTGACTAATATCAAAAAATGCTGCGTTATTAATAAGTATATCTAATTTATTGTATTTTGCACGATATTTTTTAACCATATCTTTAATAGAAGATTTTAATGACATATCTACAAGCATTAGTTCAACCGATTCACTGCTGCTTACTGTTTTTACATCCTGTAGCGCTTTTTCCCCTCTTGTTTGATTCCTGCAAGCAAGAATCACATGATAGCCTTTCTTGGCTATTTGTATAGCCGCAGCCTTTCCTATTCCAGAATTAGCACCTGTGATGAGGCAAATCTTTTTATCCTCCATCTTGTTCATCCTCTCTATGAATTAAAAATCTTTACCTTAAGTTCTAAACAGCATTTTTACTGATGTAATTCATTAATAATCCACTTGCACTGCTTTTATTCTTCTTGAAACTATTGATATCTCCAAATACTATAAAACTATCCTTTGAACGAGATACAGCGACATTTAACATGCTTTTATTTACATCTATAAAATAACAACCATCTTCATTGCCATAAACTGTAGACATAATAATAATTCTTCTCTCAGCACCTTGAAAAGTATGTACTGTACCTACACTTAATTTGTCACCAAGCTTTCATATGAGGTCATTTAAACCTTTTTCTAAAGTTCCTCAATTACATAATTCAATTTAATTCGACAAATTAACTTAAAACCCCTCTTATGTAAAAAGTAATCTCTATAAGAAAATCCTTTATAAGTAACCTTTCAGAGATGTTGTCGATCCTACATTAAAGGTTGATTTTCTTGATGCATTGAATTTATAAAACTGATTAATTCATATGTTATAAAAAAACTAGAAGAGGAATGCTCTTCTAGTTAAATAAATATACTTCAATATTTGTTTACGAATCAACAAAACTACAGCCTAGGATCAATTTCTTTTTCTCCCGCAACCTCAAACAATAGGTTGGCTACTACTTCCTTATAAGTTTCATTGTCAGGTTTTATTTCATCATAACCGACATTTAACATTTTATTTCCTAAGTGATATTCATTTAAAGAAGTACGAAGCTTTTTATGAATCCTCTTTTGTTTCATTAACTTATTGTATTTATGTGGAAAACGATAATCGTAACCGTAAATGATAGATAAGTAATTTGGATTTCTAACTTTCATGTAAGGGACTACATTTTTTTCTACCACTTCAGGTTTGATTACAACACCCTCCATCCCATTTTGGGCAGTTAACTTAGAGAAAAACTGTTCCGCTATTTCGTAACTTTCAGGCTCAGTTAAATCAATGGTGATGAACTCATCATCTGATAGGAAACGATACATTTCCGAAGTGACCCAATCAGGTATTTCTTCTTTTCCATTTTCGTATACCACTTTTAACAATGCAAAAGGTTTATACTGCAGATCTTCTTCTTGGGCATATAATTCAAGCTGCTCTTTGTAATTTACATAATCTGCTTCATGCTCTTCCAATGAAACATATGATTTCATAACTTCAGTTACATTTTTATAGTTTTGATAGATGCTTGCACCATATTTCTGATTCAATTCCTTTTTACCAATGTGAAACTGGTCCTTTTCAAAACCACTTTCCTTGTAATTTTCTTTTAATTTCTCAAGTGCACCCTCAAACCCATTTTTTCTTAAAAAATCAAACTCCGTTTCTAAAGCTTTCTCAATCGGTTTGAACTGCCTCTCAATCAATCCATCACCTAGCGCTCTCCACGGTAGTAATTCTCCATCCAAAATGAGCATTTCAATTTTATTTTCTTCCATATATCCAATGAATTTGTTTAACAATTGTTGATAAACTTCCGTTAACTCAATCTGCTTTATTTTATAACCATTACGACTCACTGCGAAACACTGTTCAAGATCCTTATGCAAATAGATATTACATCTTGATCCCATATATTTAGGCTGAAGCACTAGCTTCTCCATCCCTTTTTCTGCAAAATAATTCAATCCAGATTTTAATGATTCGAGATTATGCTCTACTTCATCTTTGTCAGCAGGAGACATCGTTCCTGATATAAAATTAATTTTGTTGCGAGAGCAGTAAAACAATCTGCGAGTTTCTTCTTTTTCCAAATCTTGAATGGATACTTTTCTTTCACGTTTAAACAATATTGGAAGGTCGTCCTTGAGAACCGCCTGCTTGGATTGATGTGATTTTATAAACGGTCTAAAGGAGATACTTACAGATGTTAGCGCATTTCCGTGTGCACTTCCTGTATCAATATGAATTTTATTTTTAATACGAAACGCTTGTTTTGCTGCAACATGCCCAAACACATGATAAGGATAATTACTCACTGCTTCTTCTTGTAAAAAGGCTAGCTGTTCCTCTAATGATTCATCTCGGTTGATTCTGAAATTACGTTGGTGGCGAATAGAGTTTGCATCTAATTTTCCAATGTATTTGTTTTTACAAGGTGCATGTGTGACAACAAAAGAAGACCCATTCATACCTATGAATTTATAAAATGGTTTGGAAATAGAAACTAGTTCATTAAACTTTTCTAGCAAAATTTCATCTTTAAACAAAACATTAGTTGAATCAAAGTAAGTGTGAAGAAGTTCTTGATCAACTCCTTTAATTTCCCCTCGAATGTACTTATAAACAAAATTCTCATGATTACCCAACACAAATAAAAAGTGCGTTTGATTTTCATATAAAAATTCAATGATTTCTTTCGTTTGTTTTCCTTTGTCGATCCAGTCCCCAACTAGAAGGATTTTTGTATCTTTTAACTTATCAGGAACTGTAATCTTATTTGCTTGTATGGAGAACCCATGATCCTGCAATAAACTTTTTAGCTCATGAACACATTCATGTACATCCCCAACAATAATCACCCTTTGATCCTGCGGTAATATCGTTTGAAAATATTCATCCTGATCCTCAATCACAACGGTATAATCAGAATTTGCTTTCCCCTCAGTGATCGAGTAAAAATCTTTTCCACGTACTTTATGAATTTTAGAGTATCCTTCTCTCGCCAGTGAACCAAGTACATCTCGTTTTAATCGATTGATGTGATTTGAGATTAATTTCTTGGAACGTTCTGAAGCGTAATAATCTTCTCTTTTTTTATAATCGAATAGGATCACTTCTAAGTTGTAGTTATTTTCATGCGCAACACTTTTAACCTTTGCTCTAAAATCCTCAGTCAACCCCGTTGTATCTACTATTACGAATTCCGCATTAATAGGAAATGAAGTCACCATTTTTAATTTTTCAAACAATAAATGAAAAGACTGATCACTTGCCTCCAACATAAGTTGGTCGTATTTATCATAATCTACACCGAGCACTTCTTGTCGAATGCGATCTGAAGAAATGTATTGTATATTGGATTTCACATTTTTCGATTCATCCTCAAACTTTAACTGGGGGATTAAAACCTCGTTAGCAAAAGTGGTTTTACCACACTCCGTTGAACCGATCAGCATGAAGATCGTATGCATTTTTGTTTGTATCTGCATCGTTACGCCCCCTTATTCCTTAAAATGACACCTTGTGTTGTTTGAATGTTATTCACTCCATCACCTACAGCTACAAATTCATAGTCTAGGTTTAATTCCTTCGTCACATCTATAAACCATTGTCTAAATTGTTCCCGACCCATTTCCCATTTGTGATCGTCATGCCTAAAATTGTTAATTTCGTAATACTGGTTAAAATCAAAATTCGGCGTTGTAATAATAAAGTTGTCAAAGTTAACATGTTGTACAATTTGAAGGATAAACTTTTTAGCCTCATCCTCACTCATATGCTCAATCACTTCGGTTAGGATAATATCTACTTGCTCTCCCTCATACCCTTCTAAGAAGTGATCCATAGAATGAAAAGTTACAATATTATCAATTTCTTTGGCTCTGGCTTTCAGGTTCACATCTCGAAGAAGATCTTTGTCTATATCAATAGCATAATAGCTTTCTTCAATTTTTTTAGAAAATGGAAAAGCATAAAAACCTTCCCCACACCCAATATCCAATATTGATTTGTCAAAAGGCAAGGAGTTTGCAATATAGTTTCTCCGCTGAAAAGCAGTACCTCCAAAATCAAACTGAATGTCGTAACGGTTTGTATTTTCCAACGCTGCTTTATATTTATTAAATCTATTTTTAGAAGATAGGAAGTTTCTAACGAATAAACTTCGTATATAAAATGGTGCATCGATGACATTGATGCTCTGAATATATTTTTCTAATAAACTATCAGATGTATCAAGATACTCATTTCCAAACGTAGATAAAAACAAACACAACACACTTGAAACATGCAATAACTGATATAAACTCTTTTTAGTAGAAATCGTTAAAGCGTAACTTTTATGTGTAAGAGGCTCGGCATCAAACGAAAAATCCTTCATATGTTTACTAAAAAAATCGATATATCTAATTCTTTCGATATGTACCATATTCATGAATAATGAATGCTCGTAGCCTTCCTCATCTCGTTCATCCAATGTTTTCAAAGGCGTTTTAAAAAACTCATTAATCGCAGCTAAAGGAAATAAAGGACTGTTGTATCGAGATACATTCAAATATTCAAAGTTCTCATTTTTATCTTGTTTAAAGGACACTTCATTATCTGCATCCTTGAAATATACATTAAATGTAGCTTCATCAGAATACCAGCCATAAGCTTTACCCTTGCGAATGGATCTGAGCAGCATGCCTGAATTTGGATTTTTCTTGATCATAAATGAAAAGTTCGGGTTTGTTGAACTTAATTGGACTATGGCCATAACTATCTACCCCCTTGGATCTATGTTGATTCAGAAAACTAAAATAATCACTAATTTATCAAAATCTCTACGAATATTCTTAGTTTATTATATTACAGGGTTGTACTGTATCTGTAAATGTTTCCAATCATAATGGATACAAAGAAAAAAGGGATTGCCTTATCGTCTATTTCAGACTTTTAGAGCAATCACTTTCTTGAAAATTAATCATTCTAGGTGTTTTTTTAATTTTTTATCTTCTCATCACTTTGTTTCATTCCAATAACCGCGATTCAGCTTCCTTCAAACTCCTTAGTTACCAAAGACGCCCTTGCTTACGGATTAGCTCGTTTAATGAGTAAAATTGAATGAAAATATATCGATTCGAATCAACTGTCTATGCCTCTACTCCATCTATCTGTTTTTCTTCTTTCTCCCCTTTTTGTGGTTTCACCACAGATAAATACATGAAAAACAAGCTACCTATACCAATCCAAGTTAAAGTACCAATTCCAACTTCAAATGAGGACTTTCCAAAAAATAATAGATCTTTAAATCCCTCTACACTAAATCTAAATGGTACCCAAGAATACAGCCAATTTTGTGTAATATTAGGTAAAAGCTCTGGGGCCATCGTTAAGATCGGCATAGAGAAAAAGAATAAGAGTATTATAAGCGGGGCTGCTATAAAACCCATCCAATTTAATAAGGCATTTTGAATAAAGAAAAATGAGAGCCCTGTAAATAACATCAACATAAGCATTTCTCCACTGTTTGGAATACTGACATTTAATACTCCTTCAGTTATCCATAAAATGAGTCCAGAAATCGTAGTAACAAATATAATTCCCCCGATTAGTTGAGAAGATACAGATAAAAAGGTCGTTTTATTACTCAATTTCTTCAGTAGTAAATACAGAATCATAGAACTGATTAGTGTCGTTAACCACAAAATTTGTGTAAAAAATGCTGGTGTATTCCCATTTGCTGAGTTTGTTCCAACTGGGTTTACTTTTTCAGTTATGATATGAATGGGCTGCGCTAATGCTTTTGCTTGATCAACTGTAAGTTGTAATGGACCTTGCTCTACCTGTGTAAACAATTGATCTTGTATTTGTTGATTAAATGTAGTTAGAATTCCATTTGTAAATTGAGATGAAATCGTAGCTCCACTCATATTCATTCCTTCATTAATAAAAACAGTCACTTGTGGTTGGTTGGCATTTTCGGATAATAATGAAAAAACATCACGAGAGAAATTTTCAGGTAACACTATGGTTGCATAGTAGTTTTTCTCATTCATTTCTTGGGTAGCTTTATCCACATTATAGAGAAATGACCATTTAACCGATGAGTTATCAATTCCATTCATTTTTTCTTTTAATAATTCTCCAAAATTCATATTACTTCCATTAGGGAGCTGCATCCCTTCATCCTGCACGACAACTGCGATAGGAAGTCCTTCTGGCGTTGGATTCACCGTTGAACCCATAAAAGCAAACGTGAATATAAAAACAGCAATGATAGTGCCACCTAATCCGACCCAAAATAACTTCTGTCTAAAAAACAGTTTCATCATACATTCTCACTCCTTTAGAAACCCCTCCACTTTAAGAAAGGTTTACTTTTTTAAACATTTTGTTGATTAATTATCACCTTGTTGATTATACTGTCATTATATTAGAGAAATACAAAGACACACAATAATCAATGTCAACTGGTTTGTTATATAAACGACATAGATCCATTCATTGTTGTTTAATATACAAAAAATGATTGGAGGACTATGAAATGGGAAACAAAGTGGATCTTCGGATCACAAGAACAAGGAAATTAATTAGGGGCGCATTTTTAAAGTTGATCCAGCAAAAAGGCTTTGACAGTATCACAATCCAAAACATTGCAGATGAAGCAATGATAAACCGAGCAACATTTTATTTACATTATCAAGACAAGTATGATTTATTGGAACAAATGATGGATTCCGTTCTAAATGAACTTATGAATATCTATGATCCTAAAAACCATATTGAAAAAAAACAGATAAAAATCAAAAAAATACAAATGACCGTACAGAAGGTTTATGAAAATGTTGAAAAGCATCGTTCCTTTTATCAAGTCATGTTTGGTGAACACGGGATCTATGATTTTAGAAATAAGCTAGAGGATGTCATTGTCCGTAAATTTGAAGATAATTTAATTGAACTAGGAATGGACGATACGGATTTTAAAATTCCAAAAAAAATATATATTCATTTTGCTAGTTCCGCTTTTGTTGGTATGGTTGATTGGTGGTTAAAAGAGAAAGAATATCCTTCTCCAGAGGAAATGTCTTTCATGATGACTCAAATTATTTTAAAAGGACCTACGAGTGCTGCGGGGTTGGTAATTGATAATAATTTGTAAAATATTATGTATAAATTAATTCTTTCAAAACAATTAAACAAGGAGGGCTAGGGCAACCTCCTTGTTTTTTTATCATCTATAATAAATTCAATCAGTCTCTCCTACTATACAATATCATATCGTTTTCAACTCATGGTCTTTACTGTTTTCGAAAGTCATCCGTTAAAATTCCAGAAAAACCCCAATTTTCATCCTCAATTTCTTGGATTACAATATGCGTATGTTCTGGATTTTTACCGAGTACATTTACTAGCGTTTCCGTAAACTCTTTTACGATTTTAGCTTTTTGATCACGAGTAGCTCCTTTTGTTATTTGAAGATTTATGTATGGCATAACTTATATCCTCCTATTATTGAGTATAATAACACCAGTATTACATTGTAAGGGACTTATATTTTATATTAGCCGCTGAAACGATCAAGTTTTCACTTATTAAATATTCTCTATCTCTTTCCTAAGTAAATCAATAGGATACTTATAACCCATTGCTGGACCAGTCATCAGTTTACCCGTCCATTTATTAAGTTCAACTAAATTTATACTTTCACTTGGAAGGTGGTGTTCTATTTCCCAAGAAATATGGATATGAAAATCATTAATTTGTCCTAATATACTCCTATCATGAGTTTTTGTATACTTCACTTCAGCACAATTTTTCAAATATTGTTTAACTTTGAGAGGTGGCAACCCTTCTGCCAAAAATGTTTCTTCTATAGCAGATATGAAGATATCATCAAATTTTTTAAAATCATTTAATTTTAAACCGTACAATACTATGCAATATCGAGTTTTGTTGTTCATTAGAATTACACCTTTTCTCCTATCGAACATAAACAAATTAGCATGCCAATCGTAAAAAGATTCTCGATCATGAGTATAATCCTCTAGTTTTATTTTCATAGCATCAGCTAATTTTTTAGTACATTGAATAAGCATATTTTCACCTTCGATATATTCATTAAATTTATGAAATTTTTTAAAATCTGATTACTTTACTTTACTTTATTATTTTTATCTCTTTTGATTTTGCAATTACAGGTTTTATTTCATTTATTTCCCCATCTATAGTGTTGTACTAAAATACTCAATCTAATATCTCCTTAACTCTCCCCACAATACCACTTGTGAGCATAACCTTAATACCATGAGGATGAGTTGATGAATTTGTAAGTATTTTCGAAACTACACCTTCTGTTAATTTACCTGAACGCTGGTCTTGTTTTTGTACTACTTTAACTTTTGTACCTTGTTTAATGTTTTCCCGTTTCGTTCCAGACATTTTTGTTACTCCTTTAGCGAAAAGTGAACCCCCTTTGATTGTAAGAGGGTCTAAGAGGTTTGTTTATATCTATTTTTGGTTGTTTGTGAAAAACTAATCACATTATATGTTCTCTTTGTTGGGCTTTGAATTCTTTCCAATATTTAATAGTGCATCATAACTCATTTTTATCCATCCAAAATATATGAAGATATAAGTAGCGATCGAAACGATAATCAAAAGAAAAACTACTCCATAACTTGATGCATTTTCATTTATTGCTGATTCAATAAAAATAGCTATTGGTGATAAGATACTCAGCACTACTCCAACAATAACAGAAAGTGTATAGGTTGGATGGAATGAATCATTTTTGTTTTCAATAGACTTTCTTAAATGTGCCGGTAGTTTAAAACGTTTTTCTACTGACCTATATTTACCAAATGACATTCCCATTCCAGCATAGGTGAACATAGCAGTGGCTATTGCGAGTAGTAAAAATAAAGGAATGAGAAGCATATCATCAATATCTTCTGATAAACCAGTTATGAAGCCATCGGCTATTAATTGCGGTATTAAAATTAATTGAGCTACTCCTAGCAAACATAATAACACGCCAGTTCCAAAGAATATACTCCATTTTTTGTTTACTTTCAAATAATTATTCACTTCATCTTCTGTAAGGATTGGAAGTTCGTCTCTTTCAAGCTCAATGTCAAACTCTTTCATTAATTCATCAATATTTCCGAATTCTGAAATTACAATACCTATTGCTTCATTTTCTGACTTACCACTACTTTTCAGCTCATTGTATTTGTCTTCCATATTGGATAATAAATCTTCTTTTATGCTTTTGATTTGTTCTGTTTTTGGTAAAGTTGCAAACATATTATCTAAATAATTCATAATTGTTTCCATTTTAAAAATCCTCCTTAATAAATCGATTAATAACTTCCTTCGTTAATTCCCATTCTTTACACTTTTCCATATAGTAGTTTATCCCTGATTGGGTAATCCTGTAATACGTGCGCCTCTTACCATGCGTTTCTTCCTTAAAAAAAGATTCAATGTAGCCGTTTTTCATCAGACGATTGAAAGCAGAATATAAGGTTGTTTCCTTTATAATGTACTTTTCATCTGAAAATTCTTTGATGTTCTTTGATATTTCATACCCGTAAGAATCGTTGTCAAGTAACATAAATAGAATAATCGTATCGTTATATCCTCTAATAACATCACTGCTAATCAAATATATTCTCCTTTCGTTCATTACTTTTGTTGTTATGATTTTTAAAATTATAATTATAATCAAATTACTCCACCTGTAGTACTTTATCTGTCGTAGTAATTTTACTATATCATAATTACTACGACAGGTAAAGTACTTAGTTTTGAAAAATTGTGTTTAATGGTAAATAAAATAAGCCCTCAAAGCTTATGTTTGAGGACTTTATAAATACCTTACTAATTCTTGAGTGAAATTTATATCTGGTGGAAAAATTAAATTCAGTTAATTTACATATGATCTCATTACATTGGAGCAATAATGGTTAAGTTTATATGATACTATTTATCTAAATTATATTTCCATTCAAATTTGACCACACTCTAACTAAATCATACATTTCTAACTTCTATACAAAGTGTAATATTTATATTTTAAAAATAAAGGAGTGGTTATCGTGCTTTCTTTTATTCAGTCCGATGGTGAAAGCCAATTTGTCCTTTTTTCTCTTGAACACCTTTTTTCTTTATTCGTTGTTATTGTAATTATTTTGGGTATTTATTGGTACAGAAGCGATTTGCAGCGACCAATCCCTAACACAATATCTAGAGGTTTATTAATTATAGTTCTAATTGTCTCAGATATAAGTCTTCATGCTTGGCTTTGGTGGGTTGACGAATGGGGATTTCGAAATGCACTTCCACTTCATTTAAGTAGTATCTCTCTTTTACTAGCAGCTTTGTTACTTTGGTTCAAAAGTTATCGTCTTTTTGAGTTCACTTATTTTGTTGGAGTAGGCAGTGCACTTCAAGCCATGATTACTCCAGATATTAGTTTATATACCTTCCCACATTTTCGATATATTCAGTTCTTTATTGCTCATGGCGGAATTGTAGTTGCTAATTTATTTATGGTATTTGTAGAAGGTTTTCGACCTACCTGGAAATCTTTATGGAGAGCCTTTTTCTATCTAAATCTCTATACTTTATTCATATTTATTTTTAATATTATGATTGGTAGCAATTATATGTACGTCTCAAAAAAACCGATCAATCCTTCAATAATTGATTATTTAGGTCCATGGCCTTGGTATATCATACCACTAGAGATTATAGCTCTTGTTACGTTTTTTATATTGTATTTGCCTTTCTGGTTTACGGAGAAAAAGAAGCATATGCAAAAAAGTTAAAAAATATATCTACACGAAGAACAGTCATCACTTCCTCTAATTAGTCGTTTTTGCATCTATGTGTACAATCTCTATAAAGGAATGGCTATTGTTTGTATCTCTCCTGCACCGGGAGCAATCTCATATTTATTAAATAAAATATACAGTGTATTATTCTCAATATAAAATGCTTGATCTTCTCTTACAGATTGAAGAGTAAGTTCTCCTGTTGAAAATGTTGAATAGTTCTTTTTGTTGTAACTCATATACTGTAATATAAGATGATTCAATGAATTTACATCAAATATATCCGAAATACCCACTTGCTTACCTACTGGTTCATTGATTATATTCACAGACATCACTCTAGACATATCAGTAGCACCACCAATATAGGTTCTAATTGTAATAACAATAGAAACTAAATCTCCAGCTTCGATCAGTTTATAGTCCATATTTAGTACAGATTTGGAAACAGGTATATCATATTGCTTCATATCTTCTAAATACTCCGTAGCACTTAACTTGATTTCCATCATCTCTGCATTATAATAATCTGATATTTTTTTATTAATTTCATATTCAATTTGTTTGTCTATTAATCCATGAATTTCAGGTTTTACGATAGAGCTTCGTCTTCAGAAAATATAGCATTTTCTATTACAGTCACATCACTATTTGATGTGTCTAAGTTTATCTTAGTTTTTATTATGTTTTTACTTTTATTAAATATATTCTCTGAGTCATTTATTACATTTTGAAATGATTTGTCTTCTATTTCATCAATTTTTTCGATAGGTGGTATCTCAGATTCATTCATGAGGTGCGACTTCGATTTGATTCCCTCAACAACGTTGTTCAAGATTTCAATCCACGCACCTACATTAGGTACGACGAAATCTTTTTGTGTTCGGGTAAGAAAGCGTAAATTTCAATCCACACACCTACATTAGGTGCGACTTTTCAAATGTGTGTATGCTGCACTATGGAGTGAATTTCAATCCACGCACCTACATTAGGTGCGACATTTACTCCCCATCTTTTTCTCAATTTATATAATGATTTCAATCCACGCACCTACATTAGGTGCGACAATATTCTTTCATGTTTTGTTTTTTTAATTGGGAAATTTCAATCCACGCACCTACATTAGGTGCGACGTTTAACTTTGTATTATCTTTTACTTCAGGAAGGGATTTCAATCCACGCACCTACATTAGGTGCGACTAGCTTTCCTCGTAAATTCTTCAAGTGTCATTTTATTTCAATCCACGCACCTACATTAGGGGATTATTTATATATACTACACTAGGTTTAGGTCGTGTCATTTTATTTCAATCCACGCACCTACATTAGGTGCGACTGCCCAACATAAAACATAGAATTGTCTGCAACAGATTTCAATCCACGCACCTACATTAGGTGCGACCAGGAAAAGGAACTATATTGAACAGCTTACATGTATTTCAATCCACGCACCTACATTAGGTGCGACTAATACCTGGTGATGTGGTGGATGCTGCAGTTGAATTTCAATCCACGCACCTACATTAGGTGCGACCACCCCCTCAACAATGGCTTTAATTCGCTCATCTATTTCAATCCACGCACCTACATTAGGTGCGACATCAATGATGAAATGGATTATGAAGCTTTAGGTATTTCAATCCACGCACCTACATTAGGTGCGACTTTTCACTAACACCAAAAGCACTAGTACGAATGGATTTCAATCCACGCACCTACATTAGGTGCGACTGTGTCCTCTAACAAAATATCCTCTGCCCAATAAATTTCAATCCACGCACCTACATTAGGTGCGACTTCGATAGTCAAGTAGATTTAGCAGCATTACAAATTTCAATCCACGCACCTACATTAGGTGCGACAAGCTCAGGGCATGGGATGTTGAACATGAATCAATATTTCAATCCACGCACCTACATTAGGTGCGACCGAAGGTGTACGGAATGTAGTTCAAACTATTTAATATTTCAATCCACGCACCTACATTAGGTGCGACTTCCCATTCGTTGATGCTTCGCTTTTGTTGAGATTTCAATCCACGCACCTACATTAGGTGCGACGTGATTCAACGATCGTATCTGAGTTGCTATCAAAATTTCAATCCACGCACCTACATTAGGTGCGACAACGATGCATCTGAGCTTGAGTTCCAACCTATTTATTTCAATCCACGCACCTACATTAGGTGCGACTTCTTTAAACCCATCATAATCACACCCAAATTAAATTTCAATCCACGCACCTACATTAGGTGCGACTGTTCAGGTAAGAAAGCGTAAGATGTGGAGTCATATTTCAATCCACGCACCTACATTAGGTGCGACCACTTGGAACGGGCAATTACAATCTGCATTCGAAATTTCAATCCACGCACCTACATTAGGTGCGACACATGTATGAAGCCATTGTATGTCGGAGATAATATTTCAATCCACGCACCTACATTAGGTGCGACGACAAGGCTGTATTTATTTACTAGTATTTCAATTATTTCAATCCACGCACCTACATTAGGTGCGACAATAAACATATCTCGAAACAAATAAACCGCAAAGAATTTCAATCCACGCACCTACATTAGGTGCGACTTTAATGATGAAAATGAAGTAGAACTAACTTTAAATTTCAATCCACGCACCTACATTAGGTGCGACTGCGATTTTTAATAAAATAACTATATAACAATAGATTTTTGAATCAAAAACACATTATTCTTTTTAAAAATAAAGAATTCAATATAAAAATGATAAATTTTGTAAATATAATTTTAAAAAGTAAGTGCGAATGTCCCTAGAATTCTATGTTTGCTTCACATTCGCACTAAAAAATTAAAGGTTCTTCGATATCGATAGAATCCTTCACGCCTATATGTTCTACTTTAGTCTTATAATTTTTACCTAATCGATAAAACCTTAGACTATCATGTTTTTCATCTATAATATCAATAAGTTCTAATTTTAAAGAGGCAAATTGAGTAGTATCTACTATACACTCAAATACTGAGTTTTGAACTCGTTGACCATAATTTTGACATGCTTTAGATACTTTTCGTAACCTCGTTTGCCCTCCACTACTCACAGTGCTTACATCATAGGTAATTAACACTAACAATAGATACACCTACTTCCATAAAAAAGGTGGATACTCATCTAGATCATTTCGTAAATATCGAGCTAATAATAAAGCCTGTGCATGTGGTACTAGTCCCCAAGGTATCTTTTCACCAAGATAAGGATGTGTTATTTTATCTTGCTTTTTATTTTGCCAAGCTGTTAAAAACTTTTTCCTAGCCTCATCAGTCATGATAACAGCTCCATTTTCTTTTTTAATAAAGTCCTCGTTATTTATGACTTTTTTATTAATTAGTGACAAGACAAATTTATCTGCATAAACTCCTCGCAACTCTTCCATCACATCTAAAGCTAAGGACACTCTACCTGGTCGTTCTCTATGCAAAAATCCAACATATGAATCCAATCCAACACCTTCTAAAGCTGATGCCATATCGATTGCCAATAACGTATATGCAAATGATAACATCGCATTCACATTATCTAATGGAGGTCTTCGTGACCGAAAGTGAAAGAAAAAGTCCTCTTTTTGCTGTAATATCATTTGGTTAAAGAGCTTATTATAACTGACCGATGCTTGCCCTTCTAAACCTCGTAATCTTTCTAAATCCTCACAGTTTCTTACATCAAGAATGATAGATGATAAATGACTAGAAATTTCTTTAAATTTAGCGACATCTACCCGCAGTGGATAATCCCTAGTCATTCTTTCAATGATCCACTTATTATTGTATATTTTTCCGACAATAAAATTCCGAGCTACTTTTGCTGACATATCTTTTGTATCTGATAATCGATATTGTTTTTTTCTTAGAACTACATTCCCCTTACTTTGTCCAATAACTCGTGCAAGAAATCTACCACTCTTAGTTAAAAATACAATCGAAATATTTCTCTCTGCACAATAACCCATAAGTGCTGGACTTGCACCTGTGTAACCAAAAGATACAACTGATTCTAAGTTATGTAGTGGTAACCTGCCTAACCGTTCCTTTTCTTTTAATAGAACAATATTATCTCCATCTAATGATAAGTAAACATCTGGTCGAGTAATAAACAAGGTATTCAATAGTTTTTTCATTCATTAATCTTCCCTTCGATGTATCTTTTTACAGATTGCTTATTCATTAATTTAGGTAAACAAATGTTTTGAAGGGAACAGTTTTTGCAGAATGATCCTGTCTTTACTTTAGGTGTACGTTTTCGATTGAAATAATCATACATTTCTGCAAAGATGGATCTAACTTTATTTTTATGCTCTATAGTAATCGGTACTTCCATTCTATGTTTTATCTCATTATAAAACATATATCCAATGTCAATCTCACAAATCAGCATTTCCTCTAGACACATCGCTTGGGCAGTTAATTGCAAGATATCCGAATCATTCTTTTTAGGTTTTCCACGTTTATATTCTATTGGATATGCAACAAATTTTCCCTCAACACCATCTATTTCTATACCATTTTTATCTTTGATAAATTCTACTACGTCACAAATCCCTGTTATCTTTAATTCGCTAGATTTTACTGGCATCGCACGAACTATAAGTTTATCACCACGTTTTTCCTTAGTAAATGGTTGATCTGCCTTTTGATGAAGATGCTGTCCTTCAATCGTTCTAACATTTTCTTCCCACTGTTGTTCAATATGGATCAGCGCCCATTGTCGTTTACAAAACTGAAAATGTTGAATACCAGATAACATCAAAAAGCTGTCTTCTTCACTAAAGCCCATCTATAATCTCAACTTTTAAATTATCTAATTCACCTAGCTCTATAGCGTAATCTTTAAACTCCTTTGGTTCTGGTTTATGTTTCTTTATATCTAATAAACGATGCACTTTAGCTGAGGAATATTGACCCAATTTTGAATTATGTTCCCACCAAAAAACTTTATGCACTTCCATGCTCCCATCTGGTCTAGCAGCTGAAGTATCATTTTCAAACAATGTTACTAGCGCTTTTTTTATCTTTTGTGCATCTTCATTTGTGAATCTAGTTTTTTCTGCTAGTTGTGTATTGATGCTTCCGTGAAAGATATAGACACCAAAATCTGCACGATGTTTCATCCCCATTGTATCTGAACCTTTCTCTTTGCCAGGCTCAGAATTCACACTTTTGGTAATTTGCATACTCGTAATATCAATGGGATCTACACTTGTTGCAGTATGAATTGAAACAGGTCCTCTAACACCAACAGATACTCCTGTTCCTTTACCTGTTCCTTTAAATGCAAAAACTTGTCCAAAACTCCGTACATCAATCCACTGTTCACATGCAATCGCTGCAAACTCATCACTTGAGCTGTTCTTAGATTTTAATATTTCCTGTAGTGCTATATTGCCTTCAGCACGCTCTCTTAAACTTTTAAAATCATCAATTTTACGATCATTAGATTGAACAAAGATAGATTCCCCTTCATCTTGTAAGCGATTTCTGATTTTTCGTTTTAAACTAACATCTGATATTTCTCCATGCCCATCATAGTTTTGTCTTGGTCGATTTCCATTTAATGGATCACCATTCGGATTGGCTTTAGTTACAGATAATACAACTGCAAAATCAATTTTATGATCTAATATTGTCATTTTCACTACTCCTTTTTATTGTTTATTTTCATTAATATTAGTATCTTTTTTCTTTTTTTTAAACAATTCATGTCGTTGACTACCGAAACCTAATAAATATTTACCTGATAATGGTTCATTATTGAATTCATCAAATTTAAATTTAGAAAGGACTTCATCCATCACATCAGATAAGTCATTCGCTCTTTTTCCCAACCTAGCCTGATATGGTAACAAGCTTGCATAAATAGTTTTCCAAGTTCTTTCTGGATACCTTGAAAAAGAATTCATATAACGAGTAGCGTTACTAGAACGTGTGTCTTCTTTGTCCAGAGCCCGTCTTTCCAAAACATCTGCAACCGCTAATAAGCGGCCGAATAAATAACTGCGATCATTAATTTCAATATCTAATGCCACCTTATAACCCTCCTGTTTATTTATTAAAGAGCATGTAATGCTTAGTGTTTTTTCCCATTCCCATTCTTCCATCGAAACTGGATATGAAGCACGTTGAATGGCACTTCTGACAATATCCAAAGGGATTTTTCGACCATCAATAATGCAAGGAAGCATACGCTCCATTAGTCCTTTTACAACTTTTTCATTCGCTTTTGGTCCATAGGCTGCAAAAGCTATATCTTTCGTTGCTGGAGAACCAAAAAATTGAGTTTGTTTACCCTTGTCATTTTTTCGATATCGATGGCTCCAAGCACAGGTTGCATGCCATTTTTTGAGTCCATCTATATAATCTTCAATATTCATGTTTCGATAGTACAGTACTGCTAAACGACCTGTTGTAGCAGAATCAAGAACTAATATATTCACATTAGCCTTGGATGATAGATTGCTTTTATATCCATCCAAGGCTTTTGCTACTTCATTCGCATATTCCTCGTTCGTAAATGATGATCTTTCTTGTTGTTGATTTGTCTGCGTTTTAGATAATACATCAAACGCATCTTGTATAGGATCAACAATCTCAGTACTTTCGTTGCCCCACACTAAAAACACACGATTATCAATGGTTTTCCCTTGACGATTAATCAACCATTTCAGGGCATTATGTGCTTTTTGAGAAACTTCATAACTAATATTTGCGGCTTCATTTCCTTTATCAAACCGACCTCTAAACGTAAATCCACTACTGTCATTTGCTGATATTAGCTTTGCTTTATCAGCAGCATTTCGTATTTTGTTTGAGTGCTTATCTGTACTAGGTAAATTTTCACCTGTCACATAGCAAATATCTTGTTCACCTAACAAGTAGCGATAGTATTGAATGAAAGATTCATATATAGCTTTATCCTTCCATACAGCCTTTTTAGTTTCCTGATGTGAACGAACATTAAATCGAATAAATGCACTTTCTTGTCCACCTGTTACAGTTGAAAAGATAAGTGGCTTATCACCATACAAAATATCATATTTTTTCTTATCCCAAGTTCCAATCAACTGTCCATGAGCATCTAAAAACAATTTTCGATCCCCTACTAAATCCTTAATTAATCTTCTCTTGCTTAAATATATATAAATACTTTTCACTTCATCTGTGGCATAAGATGATTCTGTCCACTCTTTTAATTGTTTTATATAATATGTAAAAGGTTCTTCTTTTTTTATTTTACCTCCATATGCTACAAAATCCCCCGCTACATAACTTAACTTATCATGTAGAGGATAAGGAGCAATTTTCGAACCTGCTCTGTTTGCTGCATCTTCCGTACACGGAATTAAAGTGCTCGCATCCTGTTTGTCAATGATTTCTGCTGAATGAAATCCACCTGTTTCTGTGATTTGAACCTCGATATGCGCATTCTGTGTGGTGTGAGAAATAGGAAGCAGCGTATATTCCTGACCATTCTGTCTCTTTCTTATGTTTCCTACTTGGTCTTCATTTAATTGATAGGTTTCATATAGGTTTAATAACCAACTCATCTATTGACCTCCTATTCTAAATGTTCTAAAAGTTCATCTGCAGATTGTAGATTTTCAGGGTTGAAGGATTTAGGTTCCATATTCTTGATTTTTCGAACTTGTATGCACTGGTCAGGTCTAATAAACTTAATGACACCGTCTTTCATTACGGGGTTCCATAATCGCACTTCCATTTCGTTTCTCCCTGTTTCATCAGGGTAGTTAATCCCATGAACCATAGTGCCAAAATGAATATCTCCGTCATATGTGTCATAAAATCCTTCCCCTTTGCCAAATGCACAAGGTTCTACATAAGCTTGACACTCTCTCGTTCCTAAAAATATATCTCTTCGTCCTCCTGCTTTTAGCGCCCGTTTCATAATGTTATGATGCTTGTGTTCGTTTCGATCATATGCCAATTCTGTTCGATGTGGATTGAAAATAAAGTGTGCTTTCACCTGGTATTTTACATCTTTTAAATAGGTGTAGTTCGCTAATGTATTTCCTCCACCATAATCAATAGGACGAATTCCTTTTGATTCCATTCGAATGGGTTTCATAATACGTACTGAATCTATTACTATTAACAAGGTTGGTTTCCAGTAAATGGATTCGACAATTCCTTTTAAGGCTTGGTAGGTCGGTATTTGATAGGAGAGTTTCTCCCCTCCCATTTTAGTCAAGGGATCCGTAAATAGAGCATAGTCACCATAAACCTCAAATTCTATACTATTCCTCATAACCTCACTCCTTTCTTTCTTATATTACCAATATTTTTATGTTACTCTATATTACAATTAACATCAATATTTAACAATTTTGTTCTAATTAAGCTATAATTTGCTATCCCTAATATGAGTGAAGATCGAATAATACACTTATACCGATTTATAAGATAAGAAAATCTTAATAGTCAAGAAGTCCAAATCTACTATCATTTTTTACATTAAGTCCGAATTCACCGTCATAAGCAGCTTCTTTTAAAACTAAAATCTTGCCATCTAAACAACTTTCTAATCCCTTGTTTTGAACTAATTGTTCATATTCATTCGGATATAGATTGATGGTATATTGCTGAGCATTCCGTAATAATATTGTAAAATCTTGAATAGAGTGATTACTGTTTAATTCCGCAATGATATCTTTCCCTTCATCTTTATCATCACCATAAGGTACAATTATAGAAGTGGCAACTTCTTCAATCACATGAAAATGTTTTGCCGCCGTTTTATAGCTATTTACTGAAATTAATGGAAAGGCTTGCTTCGTATTTTCACGAAAGGCTTTATGATAACTATTGTTATTTCTAGTTTCCATCAATAATTCTGTCATGTTTCTTTTTAATTTTTTTACAAAATAATATAAATTGGTCTCTAATTCGATATAAAACTCTTTAAAATACTTCTTCATTGCCAGTCTTGACAAAATATGCCCACCATAACTAGTACGATCTTGTTTTAAGTCTTTTAGAATTTCACTTGATATTTTTTTACCCTTTTGTATTTCTTTTAAGTGAGCTAGATTCTCCTCTTCATGATCAATTACATAAGCATATTGAAAATCCTCTTTCCCATGACGATTACATCTGCCTGCTGCCTGAGCAATAGAATCTAATCCAGCTAACGAACGAACCACACAATCAAAACTTATGTCTACCCCTGCTTCAATCAACGGGGTGCTAATACATATAATAGGCTGAGTGGCTTCAAGCCGGTCCCTCACCTCGTTTAAAATTTCTTTACGATGTGCACCACACATTGAAGTACTCAGATGGTAAATTGGAATCCCGCTTATTTTCTCATTCAAGAGATTGTATAAATCTTTCACAACCGCTTTCGTATTTAATATCACTAATACACTTTGAACTTGTTCCATTTGCTCTTCAATAAATTCGTAGAGTTTGTCATTGTTAAATGTTTCATTCGTTGCCCTGTCAATGATTTCTACTCGTTTAAATGCTTCTACAACATGATCCAACTGTTTGATGATTTCTGGCTTCTTGTTAATATCCAAATGATGTTTTACAAAATCTAAAGCAGGTTGAGTAGCTGTGCAAAGAATAATACTCGAATGACAGTAGTTTTTTAAAAAATTTAAAGACTCATTAAATAATGAGATACAAGAAATAGGTACTTTCTGAACTTCGTCAAATATAATAACCGCTTCAGATAGGTTGTGGAGTCGTCTAATATTCCTCGTTCCTTTTGCATAAAAAACATCAAGAAACTGAACCATTGTAGTGAATATTATCGGTGAATCCCAATTGTCTTTGGCTAAACTTAACTTTTCCTGCAAACTCATAGTCCCATCTTCGTTCTCATCATCGTCAATCTCATGCTCTACCACATTTGAATGGTGCTCTAAAATATTCCTAGAATCATCTAATATATCTCGAATTTCCTTTGCATTTTGTTCAATGATCGTTGTATAGGGTACGACATAAATAATACGCTTCTTGTTGTGTATTATAGCGTGTTTTAATGCATATCTTAAACTTGCTAATGTTTTCCCACCACCTGTTGGGATAGATAATGTATATATTCCGGATTCATGTTCAGCGAATTGTTCGCACTGATCTGACATATTCGTTCTTAAAACGTTAATAGGTTTAGTAGCATCTGGATCATTTTTAAATGAATTAAGTTTGTCCATGAGCCTTGTATAATATAGTTCAAACAACTCCTGATGGTTTTGTTTCGTCTCGTCTATTTTATTTTCTTCAAATAATCTTGTGTTAGTCCTGTCAGCATCAATTAAAGCACTAAAGATAAATTTTGTTAAAAACATAAGTTTTTTCTCGAAAATTTCATCTGAATTCTTTTCATTAAACTGTTTAAGTTCTTCAACCGCCTTATTGACATACTCATGAAAATCCGCTTCACTCATAACATAGTTAAAAAAGTATTGTTTAGTTTTATCAAAATCAATTATCTTTTTATCTCGGACTCTTTTTAAATAATCTGATTCTAAATTTGGACTCAAAAAGTCTTGAAGATATGAATGATGTGATATGATGGCATTACCTACGATTTCAGCTACTATCATTTTAAAAAGAAGAAGATCTATTTCTTGATCGTTTTTTTGATCAGTATGAAAAAGATTGTATAGTAATTTGCCTCCCGCAGTGGAATGATCTACACTTCCTTTTTTAGGTGGTGCATCAAGATTTTTTATGGCTTCTAGTATGTAATTTCTAAACTCATCCGTATATTTTCCTAAATCATGAAGTAATCCTGCAAGACCTGCCAAATGTTTTACACCTATCTTCGCTCCAAATGATTCAGCTAGCTCTTTTACTTCTAATAAGTGTTCTTTTACAGTTTGTATATGTTTATCGCTTTCACGAATATGCGCGATATAATGCATTTGAATTAATTCCTCCCTATAAATGTATTAATTTTAAATATACTAATATGAATCTTCCATATTCATTTTTCATTAAAAATTATTTTGTATAATATGATAAACATTTACACTGGAAACTTTCTTATAGCTTATATAGAAATAGAAAACAGAAGATACAATTGTGATCCTTCTGTTTTAAGAGTCATATTTGACTTAATTTCTATATAATTTTTCTTATCATATGCTTTCTTTACATTCGCACTTACTTTTTCAGATATGAAAAAGCTGAAAACTTTAAGTAAAACAACAATAAATAAAATGCTAAATCATTTCAGTTAATTCATGTGTTTAAAACTAAAGGTGTAACACACTCCACATGCACAGTATGTGGAAACATATCCACAGGCTGAACCTGCTCCGTCCGAAACCCACCATCCTCCAAAATCCGCAAATCCCGTGCCAGTGTAGCTGAATCACAAGAAACATAAACAACCCGCTTCGGTTTCATCGCAATAATTGTCTGCAACAATGTTTCATCGCACCCCTTACGAGGTGGATCAACAACAATCATATCCGCTTCAATTCCTGTCTCTTTCCACTTCGGTATCACTTCTTCCGCTTTACCTACTACAAACTCAACATTACTCATTCCGTTCAACTCAGCATTGATTTTGGCATCTTCTATCGCTTCTTTTACAATCTCAACACCATAAACCTTTTTAGCTTTCTGAGCCAAGAATAATGAGATGGTTCCAATACCACAATAAGCATCAATCACGGTTTCTTCTCCTGTGAGTCCAGCATACTCCAATGCTTTTTCGTAAAGTATTTTCGTTTGAACTGGATTCACCTGATAAAAGGAACGTGCTGAAATGGCAAACTTCACATCTCCGATATAATCATAAATAACTTCTTTCCCCCACAGGGTTTTCGTTTGATCGCCAAAAATAACATTCGTTTTCTTCATGTTGATGTTTTGACAAATACTTACCACTTGACTGAATTTATCACGTATTTGGTTTATGAATTCCTCTTCTTTTGGGATTCGTTCTCCATTAGTCACCAATACAACCATAAGCTCATTGGTATGAAAAGCGATTTTCACCACAACGTGTCTAAGTAATCCTTTATGAGTTACTTCATCGTAAGCTGATATCCCTAACTGTTGCGCGATGTTTTTCACTTCACGAATGACATTATTATTAAGATCATGTTGAATCAAACATGTATCCATATCGATAATTCTGTGACTACCTTGCGCGTAAAAACCCCCCACTAAACCACCTTCATGCTCACCAATGGGAACCTGTGCTTTATTCCGATAGTTCCATGGCTCGTCCATTCCAAGAGTAGGTAGGACGGTGATTCCAGTACCTTGGGAGTTCGCTACCTCTAGCTTCCCAATCCTCTCAAGATTAGCCATCACACGCTGTCTCTTCCATTCTAACTGTGCAGAATAATCCATATGCTGCAACTGACAACCTCCACACTGATTGTAAATATCACAAGGAGGTTCTGTTCTACTTTCACTTTTTTCAACTATTTCTAATAGTTTTCCGTATCCGTAATTTTTCTTAACTTTAATGACCTTAGCTTTTACTCTTTCACCAGGAAGTGCGCCCTTAATAAAAAGGGTATAACCGTTAATTCGGCCTACCCCTTCTCCGCTATGACCTATGCCTATAATTTCTATCGTTACTTCCATGTTTTTTGTAACAGGTGGATTCTTTGTTGTACTCATGGTTTATGGATCACTCCAATTTAATCGTTATATGTCGTCTTACCTGACTCGTCAATAAATATTGGGATATGTGATGGTATTAAGGAAAAGGTTTTAGGTAATGTGCCACCGTACTCCCCATCTAAATTAATTTGTGTATAATCAGAGGATGAAATTTGAAGATGGTTTGATTTAAAATGGATAACATGTGGATCATTCACATGTGCTCCTTTTAAAGTTAAGGTTACGATTCTTATGAATTCAGCTAAATTACATTTTTTCAAAATAAAAATATCAAATAAACCATCACTTAAACTTGCTGTAGGTGCAATTTTCTCCATCCCACCTACGGAGTTACTATTTGCAATAAGAAAAATCATGACCTTTTCTTCTTCTAATGTAATTTCTTTAGATTTGAGTGACAGACGAATTGGTCGAAATTGAGGAAGTTTTTCTAATCCCTTCATATAATAAGCTAATTGCCCTAACATCGTTTTTAGCTTACTAGGAACCTCGTAGGTCAACTCTGTTAATGAGCCTCCACCTGCAATGTTTATAAAATATTCATTATTCACTTTTCCTATATCAATCAACTCTGTGTATTGTTTTAAAATAATATCACACGCTCTTGACCAGTTCTTTGGAATACCTAGTGCTCTGGCAAAATCATTTGTAGTTCCTAAAGGGAGTATGCCTAACTTTGGACGGTAAGGTTGATTTGCCAAACCGTTGACAACCTCATTTAAAGTTCCGTCTCCGCCAGCAGCAATAACAACATCAAATTCTCTTTTGACTGCTTCTTCTGCTGCTTTAGCGGCATCCCCTTTTCCTTTTGTTTCATGCGTAGAGGTTTCAAAACCGCCACTTTCTAATTTTTTCAAAACCTCAGGCAGCCTTTTTTTCATTTCTTCTCTACCTGAAGAAGGATTATATATTAATCTTGCTCTTTTAACCATCAATTCCACCTACTTTTAAAGTGCGTGAGCTACTATGCTTATGCCTTATTTTTCTAATTATAACTTAATTACATGAAAAAGCATAACACTCAACAGGTGTAAGTTATAATGATCGTCTTAAGGTTATTACTTCGCATTTGCTTCTATGATATTTGTTCTTTATTCGGTAGTCATTAAAGAGACTTGTTGTTCAATCCATTGGGAAATTTTTTTATCAGGTAAGATCGGTTTACCGTTGTACAAATAATTAAAGTCTTTTAAACGACTAGGAATCACTTCATTCGTAAAATACCCTTCACTTAAAAACAAAGGCACAATAATGATCTTATGTTCAGGATACTTTTTATTCAATACCTTCATTTTACTTGCCACTTGATTCGGCAATAACATCGCTGATTCTGATCCAGCAAAATTCCCTATCAGTTGTACCCGCCTAGCTAATGAATCTAACCCACTTCTCCATTTGGCATAAAATCCTTTTTCCTTTGATCCATGTCCAACTAAACAAATCACTTCCTGCTGTGGGTTATCCGATAAATCACTTATTCTTTCATACAAAATATTTGCGATAATAGGATCATCATCTACAGGTACACCTAAATGAATATTTGCTTTGATATCCATTGGTTCCATGTCCGTTTCTAATGTTGGTTTTGAAGTCATCCTTAAGGCATAACTGATTTCATCCAAGTGCGTACTTCCTGACGAAACAAATAAAGGGATAACGATGATATCCGTTATCCCTTTAGCCTCTAATCGGTATATTCCATCTTGAATGAGTCGATTTTCTACTAGTTCTAAAAAAGAAGATTCCTTTGGTATGGAATTTGGTAATTGAACCTCATCAACAGCTTGGTCAACTAAACGGACCCAATTTTCATTTCTAGAGCCGTGGCTTATAACTAGTAATCCATACTTCATATGTCTCCTCCTGATGGACACTCTTTCATTACTTTTTGATACGTTCCAACGCCATTTTATAACCATCATTTCCGTAATTCAAACATCTTTTCACTCTGGAAATTGTAGCTGTGCTTGCCCCTGTTTCCGCTTCGATCTGATTGTAAGTACTTCCTTTTCTCAGCATACGAGCCACTTCTAGTCGTTGTGATAGCGATTGAATTTCGTTGACGGTACATAAATCATCAAAGAAAACATAACATTCCTCAATATCTTCTAAAGATAAAATGGCTTCAAATAGTTGTTCTATGGATTTATCATTAAATTTCTTTAATTGCATCTTTAATTCATCCCCTATGTACATCTTTTTCTTCTATTTTATCATATCATACTTTAAGTGACTAATGCATTCAAACGTTCAATTACATATACTTTACAGAATAGAATGGAATACGATAAATAAAAGGGCACTAAAATTGAATAATTACATCCACAACAATTCGTCCATGAACGGGGAACAAGATGAACTTTTTGGGGTTCAGCAAGTGTAGACTTTTACATGAGCGTAATATAGGCTCAGATCATTCATGAACTGGCCGATCTACCTTTGGGGATCACTTCGTGATCCCTACTTAATACCAGTCACATTCTTAAGCTGGCAAAAGGGTGCTAATGTACCTCGACTAAACACATCCACATCCATGTGGACAACGTCGACATCAGCAAATCCTTTGCCGAAAAGTTCCCTTTTCAGCACCAAGAAGTTTGTTCGAACATGAAGAAGCTGGAGCGGAATGTAGATTGTTACATGAGCACCGGACTTCAAATGTGAGGGCAAAATTCGATGTCGTGTTACTGCAAAGTTCTCACTTCGTGATCAAAAGGGTACTTTTTAAATTTCCTCTAAATTTTTTTTTGTAAACCGTGACAATCGTCCATACGTCACGAATGCCTACTACATATTGTATAACAAAATCATAAGTAGGTAACCTTAATAAAATTTTGTCATTCTCTTTTTAAGGATACCTATAAAAAAGGATTGTGGGCAAATTGAGAAGACATAATCAATATCGTAGACCAGTGACACATGCAACTCCACCAAATAACGGTTATTATAAAGCGGGTATTAGAAATGAAACGGATGCAGGTCAGATCCCAGCGAATACAAATTACCCTCCCGCTGTCCCATACAATGGAGCACAAACCCCATTTAACAACGGAGCACAGGCGGCGCCGTTCAATGAGACACGAGATCTAAATCTTCCTGTTCAATCATCAACACCTACAGGAGGAGGAAGTAACCCATTAGCCAATTTACCCATTGGTGATATTAGAGCGATGGTTGATAAATTAGGTGGAGTTGAAGGAATCTTTAATACGATTAATAAAATGAATGGTTTTATGAAACAACTTCAACAGTTTTCCCCTATGCTTAAGCTACTTTTGGGCTCTTTCGGAAAAGGAGCGGCAGCAGCTACTGCTGCAGAAGCAGCACTCTTAGAGGATAGAAGTAGGAGAAGAAGAAGACGAAGAAAAAGAAGAAAATCCGGCTCTTCAAGAAGGAAATCATCTAATCTTAAACGATCAAGTTCAAAATCAAAAAATAGAAAAAGAAGAGCAAAAAGATAATGGAATTTTTGTTTAGAACGTATGGAGAACCAAACACCTCTATACGTTCTTTTCTATAATTAACTTAAGTAAATCCGATTCAAGGATGTGATTGTTTTTATAATTTATTATCGGAAGAAAACCTTCCTGACTCACAAAAATCTGATCTTCTGAAAAGTAGTTACCCAGTTGTTTCTTCACTCGTAAATATGCAGAAGGATCATACCATTCTTCTATTTTTTCTTTTTCATAAATCTGTTGAATTCCTAATCTTTTTGTCCTTTTCCCCTGGGTTCCATCGCCCATGAAATAATCATCAATACAGACACGAGATACAACTGATGACAATTTTTCTGCAAATGATTCTGAACTCGGCAGTACAGGTGAAATTGCTGCTTGTATTGGTACTCCAGCTTCTTTTAAATCTTTCAAAGCTTTAAACCTTGCTGCAATTGGAGGTGCACTTGGAGTAAATAATTTACGCATTTCATCTAAGTCTGTTTCTGTCGTCATACTAATGAGTATACGATCTTTTAATTGTTTAAAATATTGTATATCCCTTGTCACTAGAGGGCTTCTAGTTTGCACAAACAAAAAATCAGGTTGTATCTCAACCATAACTTCTAAAAGTGAACGAGTAATGAAATGATTTGCTTCTGCTGGTTGATAAGGGTCTGTACTGGACGACATGAAAATATGAACAGGTCCTTTATTTTTAGCTTTCGTTAGTTCTTTTTTAAGTAAATCAGAAGCTCCTTTTTTCACATCCACCCAAGTCCCCCATTCTTCACCTTTAAATTTCGCTATTGGCATTTCTCGGACATAACAGTATTTACAAGAGAAGGAACAACCTGCATAAGGATTTAAAGTATGGGTATAACCTTTTAAATAACCTGACGCTTTTGTTAATATTTGTTTTGGCACTTTGATATGCAACTCCATGAAATACCCACCTACTCAAATTATAAATAATACCTTATACACATAAATATAACGTTAGATGAAGAATCAACTCCACCTAACGTTTAGGTGTTTAAGGTTTGACTAATTAAATATCATTCATTTTATGTCATATTATCTTAAGGTAATATCTCCAGATGAAGCTCTTGCTTCTATGTTATATTCTCCAGAACCAATTTTCCCAATTGCTCTTGAATCAGATTTCTTGTCAAATAAATAACCATCTCTTTTTACATCAACATCTCCTGAGTAGGTTTTAAAATCAATTGCTAGAGATTCATTTGTTTCTTCTAGGTCAATTGTGATATCTCCACTAGTCGTAGTTGCTTTTATATCCCCTTTAAGCTCATCGTTGTATATTGTTATATTACCACTTGATGTTTCTATATTTGATGTTTTTACTTCACTATTTGTGAATTCAATCTTACCACTTGACACTTCCATTGTTAATGAGTTTGCGGTTATGTTTTCGGACTTGATGTCACCACTTGACGATCCTATGGAGATATTAGAAGATACGTTTCCATCCTGTACCCCAACATTTCCAGATGCCGAATATAACTTTACATTATTCCCCTGTAATCCTTCAATCTCAACATCCCCAGAGCTTGTGGATAAAATTAGCTCTTTTGCTTGTAATTCTTTAGCTTCTATGTCTCCCGAGGATAAATCTACTTTAAATGAATCATATAGTTTTTGTGGAATTTCTAAATATAGATCAACCTTAATTATTGAAAATCCTACAGTAAAAAGAACCGATTTTTGTTTTAATTCAATTTGTAAAGTGTCTCCCATTTCTTTTAAATTCAAAGAGAATACATCTTCATATCGCTTGCTAGCTTCACCACTTAATCTAACCTTGATTTCATCTTTAACTGTTGGTACAACGATTACATCTGTTGAACCCGTTTTAATATAAATATTATTATATGTTTCTCCAGATACTATTCTTTCCTCAAAAATATCAATCGTTTTAAAAACACTTTGTCTGAAATTTGCTAGTATCCCTTTGTATTTATTTCCATTTGGTTTATCTTCATTTTTGGTCACTCTATAGTCAGATAATAAATCCTTAGCAATGACTTTTGGATCTCCAAGCTCTCTAACAAGCTCTTCTTCAGATTTTCCATTCGCTAACCCGATATCAAAATGCTCCAAAAAATCATACAAAATTTCACGTCTGTCTGCTTCATGTACATCTTTTAATAAAAATTCTAATTGTTTCAAAAATTCATTTTTATTCATTTTAATATCCCCTCTATAAAATCATTAATTACATTTGAAAATTGGTTCCATTCCTCAACTAACAAATTCATCTATTTTGTACCATATTTAGTTATAACGTAAGGTTTAACTAATAAAATTCCATTTATTATTATTTTAAAGTAATATCTCCAGATGAAGCTCTTGCTTCTATATTATATTTTCCAGAACCCATTTTCCCGATTGCTCGCGAATCAGATTTCTCCTCAAATAAATACCCTTCTCTTCTAATATCCACGTCTCCCGAAGAGGTTTTAAAATCAAGTATTAATGATTCATTTTCTTGTTCCAAATCAATTGTGATATCACCACTCGTTGTTTTGGCTTTTATATCTCCTTTAAGCTCATCATTATATATGGTTATATTACCACTTGATGTTTGTAAGTTTGATGTTTTTACTGTATTATTGGTAAATTCAATATTACCACTAGTTACTTCCATAGTAAGTATATTAGTGATTATATTTTCTGCGTCAATGTCACCGCTTGATGTTTCGATTAATATATTTGAAGATATGACTCCATTTTTAGCTGAGATATTTCCAGAAGTAGCAGTTAACTCAACATCATTTGCATTTAATTCTTCAATTTTAACGTCTCCTGAGCTCGTAGATAATATAAGGCCATTTGCTTGTAATTGTGCAACTTCAATATCTCCAGAAGTTACATCAACTTTAAATGAGTCATATAGTTTTTGAGGAATTTCTACTTGTAGATCTACGTTATTAATGACAAACCCTACATTAAAAAAAATATTCTTTTCTTTTAACTCGATTTGTAACGTATCTCCCATTTCTTTCAATACCAAGTCATATACCTCTTCATATCGACTGCTTACTTCACCACTTAACATAACTCTTAACTCTTCTTTGTCTGTTGGTATAACATTCACATCTACTGAACTCGTATCAATTTCAATATTTTTATATTGATTACCCGATGCTATTTTTTCTTCAAAAATATCAACCGTTTCAAACGCACCGTCTATAAAAACGAATGCCCCTACAGCTCCTACAATGATTAAAATGATACCTAAGAAAGCAAATTTTTTCATTTTATTTTCCTCCCTTAATTGTTTTAATGTTAAATTTAATATAACGAAGTGTTACATTATACAAGAATTTACCTGTATGAATCATACCAATGCTCATTAAAATCCCTAAGCCACATAACATAATCGATGCAAAAAAGTTCAATTCAATATTTGCATAACCGTTAAACATAACATTTGGAATTAATAACAAAGGAGAAATCGTGAGTACAACTGCAGTGATACACAATGCTAAATACACTCCAAATATTCCGATGACAGGTCCGACGATAAATACGATATTAAAGAAACTTAAACTGAAAGTTGCTAATATTGCTTTATACATGTTCCCGATTGATTTATCTTTTTCTGCCTTAGTCACTCTATAATCAGCCAATAAATCCTTTGCAATGACTTTTGGATCTCCAAGCTCTCTAACAAGCTCTTCTTCAGATTTTCCATTCGATAATCCGATATCAAAATGTTCTAAAAAATCATACAAAATTTCATTTTTATCTGATTCATACACATCTTTTAATAAAAATTCTAATTGATTCAAAAAATCATTTTTACTCAATTTAATACCTCCTCTATAAAATCATTCACGGCATTTGAAAATTGATGCCACTCCTCAACTAACAAATTCATATATGTCTTACCATGTTCTGTTAAAGCGTAATATTTTCTCGCAGGTCCTTCTGATGATTCTGCTAAATAAGTAGATAAATATTCTTCTTTTGTTAATCTTCTTAAAAGAGGGTATAACGTTCCATCGGCAACTTCAATTTTTCGTGAAATATTTTGAGCTAACTCATAACCGTATTGATCCTTTTTAGAAATCAGAACCAGAACACATAATTCCAGCACTCCTTTTTTAAATTGAACGTTCATGCCCCCACCTCCTTCATTTATATTCACTATTGATTAATGTATAGTAGTTGTTCAAAAAAATTTCCTGTAATTTATTATGTATATGATACTACACACTAGTGAACATTGCAAGGTACTGAAAAAAATATAATTTGGATAATCAACTTCTTTAGGTAGTCAGAAGATTAGATGCACTTAACACTCTGTTTAGTTAGCATCTTTATACAAATGAACTTAAACGTTATTATGCTGCTATTATCATATTCAATAAAAAATCTACAGTTAAGTATTAATAAAAGACCAAATCAAAACGAGATTTGGTCTTTTCTGCTATTTTTTATATTTTTCTAAAAATAAGTTATGTATTATGATCAGTCAATTTTTTATCAATCAAGAATTAACTTTAATATAGTTCTAAATCTATTGTATTTTAATCTCAGAACCCACAGGCACAATATGTATCCATGTTTTACCTGATAATAATGGAATCTCTTGTTGGTTTTCATCAAAAGCACGAATGATCCCATGAACATATTCCCAAGTAATTGATTTTACTTTGCCCGATTGAATGATGTAACCTGTTCCTGGTCCGTATACATCCACATCTCTTCGTCCAACATTGTCTAAAATATAGTGATTCGCTTCAGCGATGAGGATATTGTTTGCAATTAACTGCTCATCAGTTTCACGATCTTTATGTGCTTCCCCCGCCATATAGCGATAGTACACATTTTCTTCTTCGTTAAATTCATAGTTCACTTTATATCCAAGAAGATAGGGGATTTCTACTTGATTTGCAGGATCTCCATCAAGTATTGTCTCTACATCTGCGAACGTCATTTCTACATCTGTCCATGTATCACGATATCCTTTATTTGCTGCACCTTTACGTATTAATTCAGTATTGGTATAGAGATTATGTGGAGGTCTGCGATCATCACTACGCCAGTAATAAGCACCATCTCCATATACTTCGTCAAAATTAGGAAGACCACGCCCAGAAATCATATTCATCGCTTCCTGACTCCAACCAGCATGTACAATTAATGCATCTAATCCTTCACCAATCTCAACAAAATAAGGTCTAATACTGCGAACTGGTCCAATGATTTCTGGTGATTCACTTTGAAAAACAGATACAAATCTTGTGATTTCACCTTCAGCTAAAATCTCATAAACAACATCTGCTAAATGTAATCCACTCTGCGGTCTTGCTAATGGCGAATTTTCTACCATAACCATAACCGGACGCTGTACTGCTTCCTCTTCAGTTCCTACTCCAGTTAACGGAAAAACATAAGGATAATCAATCTCAGGTTCCTCAATTGGTTCTTCAACAATTGGCTCTTCTTCAACTACTTCGACGGTTTCTATCACTTCTTCTGCTTCATTTGGGAGGGTTTCTGCGCACCCAGCAAAAAATATCGAACAACATAATACAAAGATAAATAATCCTAAACTTCTCATTCTCACGAATCAACCACCTGCTATGAATTTTTTATAGAATTGGCATTTCTATTAAACCATAGATTAGATAAATTTTACAGCTAAAAATTTCCTCTGTTACCATTCAATTATTTTTAAGTGATAAAAACAATCGAGGTATGGTTGGGACAATTTCCTCATGGTGGAATGTTAAAACTATTTTAAAACGTAAAAAAGGCGCTATCAAATGGACAGCGCCTTACTTGTATATCTCTCAATATTAATCTCTGGATAACCCCAAAAATTGTAACAAGTACAAAAATAAATTAATGAAACTTAAATATAAACTAAGCACAGCTAGTGGGATCATTTCGTCTGCAACTCCGTTTTTATAACGAGAAATATCATACAAGATAAATCCTGAGAAAATTAAAATCCCTGCAAATGAAATGGCAAGTCCTAATGTCCCTGAGTGTAAAGCTGGAAAAAATATTCCGATTATACTAAGACCAATTAATGCAAATAACCCAACCATAAGAAATCCACCTAAAAAGCTAAAATCTCTTTTTGAATTATAGGCATATACTGATAACCCAACAAAAATTAATACAGTTAACAATAAAGCTGTAGTAACTAATGATCCTGCACCTGCTGCCACATAAGCACCAATGATACTATACAATGTAATCCCACTTATAAAACAGAAGGTATACGTAAATGCATAACCAATTGGCTTTCCTCTACGACGGATAAACATAGAGGCAACAATCATTACTAATTGTACAATCACTAGTGGAAACATTAATGCAGCAGGTACTTGTGTTCCTACTAAAGTCCCAACAAATGAGATCAATAGAGAAATCGTAAACATTCTCATCAACTTATGAAACGAATGATTATACGTATCCTCATACTCACCTGTAAACGTTTGGTTTTGCTGATACTCCATATTACTGAACTCCTCACTTTCAATCATAAAATAAAACAGATAATAGTATTTTACCATATATCTATATGTTTTGCTTTTCCAACTATGTATTTAAACTTCTATACATAAGTTCCGATTGAATATATAAGTTAAAAATATCCAAATTAGCCCCTTTATAAAACCGACTATTTAGTCTAAAATAAAATAAGGTCTAAAAATATATGGGAGGTTTAAAAAATGGATACCGTGTTGGTTGCTGGTGCAACAGGATATTTAGGACGTTTTGTAGTAAATGAATTAAGTGAGCGTGGTTACAGAGTAAAGGCTTTAGTAAGAAATTCTGACGCTTTGAAATATCGAGGTAATTATTTTGAACCGAAGGTTATAGATAAGATAGATGAAATCATAGAAGGGGATATTACAAAACCAGAGACATTAAAAGAGGTTTGTAATGGTGTGAATTATGTATTCACATCAGTAGGTATTACCAAGCAAAAGGACGGATTAACTTATATGGATGTAGATTATCAGGGGAATTTAAACCTACTTAGAGAAGCTGAGTCCTGCAACGTTAAGAAGTTTATCTATATTCATGTTTTAGGAGACCATTTAGATGTTCCTGTGCTGCAAGCTAAAAAAAGATTTGTTCAAAAACTAAAACAAAGCCCTATAAATCACCTAATTATAAAACCAACAGGATATTTTTCTGATTTAACAGAGTACTTGGAAATGGCTGCGAAGGGGAAAGTATATCTTATAGGAGATGGCAAAAACAAAATGAATCCGATTCATGGCAGCGATCTGGCAAAATTCTGCGTTAATAATTTTGACAAGGATAACGTTGAACTTGAGGTTGGAGGTCCAGAGGTGCTCAGCTATAAGAAGATGGCTAATCTTGCTTTTAAGTCTGCAGATAAAAAAGAAAAAGTAGTAAATGTACCAATTTGGGTAGTTAGTCCTTTCATTCGTTTGTTAAAAATATTCAATAAACGTTATTACGCATTAGCCTTATTCTTTTGTAATGTGATGACAAATGATATTGTTGCACCTCGTTATGGAAAAATAAAACTTGAAACATATTATAGAGATTTTATGGAGAAAAGGAATGATACAAGTAAATCATGAAGAAAATATCAGAGAAATCGAAAAAGAAAAAGGAACATATTTTACAGTCAACCATTGAACTAATCGTGGAAATAGGTTTGGAAAAAATCAGTATCAACAAAGTAGTTAATAAAGCAAACGTCAGTAAAGGTGGGTTTTATTATTATTTTTCGAATATTGACGATTTAATTAAAGAAACTTTCATTTTTTCAATAAATAATAGCTTAGAAGGGATAAAAATAGAACAGGGAGTGTCTTTAGAAAAGAACCTTAAACAATTTAATAGAGACCTAATCCAGTCCATAAAACATAAATCTGAAAATCTCTCCATGATGTTTTTGTTTATCAGTAAATGTTTTCAAGATCCAAAATATAAACAGGAATTTGTAAAAATGAAGAAGAGAATCATGGAAGAGAACATTGTTTCTAAAGAGCTAACTGAACACTACTCCATTGATCAAAAGCTCTTAAAAATTGTGGATATGTTGAGCATTGGAATGATTGTACATGGCCTGATGGATGAAGATGAGGATGGACTTATTAAGTTATGTGATGATATTGTTGATAAATTGTTAGTAAAATAACAATAACCTGTAATATTAGTATGAACATGTTAATATTATTAAAAATAATTGTACACATATTTATAAAAAAATGCCCTTACTCTAAATTTGAGTAACGGCATTTTAACGTGGATTGAAAGTTCAATAGCTCACTTTCAATAAATTTTAACTTCTATATCCACTTTTTATTGTTGTGCAACTAGTGCTTTTTGTGCTATATCCGTACGATAATGTTTTCCTTCATATTGAATCTTTTCAACATCAGCATACGCTTTTTGTCGCGCTTCTGCGATATTTGATCCAGTTGCTGTCACACCTACTAAACGACCTCCATTTGTTACGATTTGTCCATCTTTTAAAGCCGTTCCAGCATGGAAAACAACAGAACTTTCTACCTGATCTAAACCAGTCATCGAAATGCCTTTTTCATAAGCCCCTGGATAACCTCCTGAAGCTAATACGACACAAACTGCAGCTTCTTCACTCCAGTTGATTTCTAGTTCTTGCAGTCTGCCATTGATCGTCGCTAAAAAGATATCTGCTAAATCCGTTTGTAAACGTGACAGAACAACTTGCGTTTCCGGATCTCCGAATCGACAGTTGAATTCAATCGTTTTTGGTCCGTTCTCCGTAATCATCAAACCAGCATATAAAATACCTTTAAAAGTTCTTCCTTCACTCACCATCGCTTTAGATGCTGGTATTAGAATGGTTTCGATGGCTTCATCCACAACGGCTTGTGGAATATGGGGTACAGGGGAATAAGTTCCCATCCCTCCAGTATTCGGTCCTTTATCTCCATCAAAGATGGGTTTATGATCTTGTGAAGGAACCATCGGACGAACGACTTCACCATCCACAAACGCTAAAATGGACATCTCTTGTCCTTGTAAAAACTCTTCAATCACTACGTTATTACCTGCTTCACCAAAAACTTTATCCAACATCATGTCTTTTAAAGCCGCTATTGCTTCTTCCATCGTCTGCGCTACAATGACACCTTTTCCAGCTGCTAATCCGTCCGCTTTGATCACGATAGGCAGATTTTGTTGATGTAAATACTGAAGTGCATTTTCATAAGAATCAAAAGATTCATATGCGGCTGTTGGTATGTTGTATTTTTTCATCAAATCTTTCGTAAATACTTTACTTCCTTCAATAATCGCTGCATTTTTCCTAGGACCAAATACAGGAATATGAATGGATTCAAAATAATCTACAATCCCAGCAAAAAGAGGGTCTTCTGGTCCGACTACAACGAAATCTATGTTTGTCTTTTTTGCAAATTGCCCTAACTCTTCGAAGTTATGTTCATTGATGTCCACACATTCAGCTATTTCAGCAATGCCCGCATTACCAGGTGCACAATAAATTTGCTCTACTTTTGGACTTTTGTTTAATGCCCATATGATTGTATGTTCTCTTCCACCTCTACCTATGACAAGAACTTTCATTTTTTAACCTCCTATTCAAAATCTAATTTAACTGGCAATTATGATCATATTGATTAAGATCCTAATGTTTAAAATGTCTCACACCTGTAACTACCATGGCAATCCCATATTCATTTGCAACTTTTATAGATTCTTCGTCTTTTATAGATCCACCAGGTTGAATCACTGCGGTTATTCCTGCTTTTGCAGCTAATTCTAATGTATCACCCATTGGAAAAAATGCATCGGAAGCCAATATAGATCCCTTTGCTTTTTCTCCTGCTTGTTGTATTGCAATATTAGCAGCACCTACTCGGTTCATTTGTCCTGCTCCTACCCCGATAGTCATATCATCATTTGCTAATATGATCGCATTAGACTTTACATGTTTTACAACCTTCCAACCAAATAATAACTGCTTCAATTCTTCCTCAGTAGGTTTGCGATCTGTCACAATCTTAATGTCTTCATCCGTTAATTGGTACGTATCAATATCTTGAATTAACATGCCATCGTTCACTGATGTAACAATTCGGTCTTGTTTGTTAGTTTGTTGCGCTGCTCCTAGTTTTAATAAACGAATGTTTTTCTTTTTTGTTAAAACTTCAATGGCTTCCTCTGTATAACTAGGGGCAATAATAATTTCTAAGAAAATCTCATGTAGTTTCTCTGCTGTTTCTTTTCCGATTTCACGGTTAAAAGCGACAATACCTCCGAATATAGAAACAGGATCTGCTTCATATGCTTTTTGATAAGCTGCTTCAATTGTCTCCCCAATACCTACTCCACAAGGATTCATATGTTTTACGGCAACGACAGCAGGTTCATTAAACTCTTTTAAAATTTGTAAAGCCGCATTCGCATCGTTGATATTGTTATAAGATAATTCTTTTCCGTGTAATTTCTCAGCTGTAGTAATATTCCCTTCATCTGCTAAAGGTTTGCGATAAAATGCCGCCTTTTGATGAGGGTTTTCCCCATAACGTAAATCCTGCACCTTTTCATAAGTTACTGTATATCTTTCTGGGAATTCCTCACCCATTTGTTCTGATAGATAGTTTGAAATAAGAGAATCGTATGCTGCTGTATGACGGAAGACTTTTGCAGCTAGTTTTTTTCTAGTTTCTAATGAAGTATCTTCACTCTTTTTGATCTGCTCAATCACTTCAGCATAATCATTGGAATCTACGACTACTGTAACAAATGCATGATTTTTAGCAGCAGATCTTAACATTGTTGGTCCACCGATGTCGATATTTTCAATTGCATCTTCGTAAGTCACGTCTGATTTCTCAATAGTTTGTTGGAATGGATATAAATTGACGACAACCAAATCGATATAATCCAATTCTAATTCGTTCATTTGCTGTTGATGTTTTTCACTATCACGCACAGCTAGTAAACCACCATGTACTGCTGGGTGAAGTGTTTTTACTCTACCATCTAAAACTTCTGGAAAACCTGTCACCTCGGAAATACCAATAACAGGCACACCTTTTTCTTCTAATAGTTTTTTAGTTCCTCCAGTGGAAATAATCTCTACACCCAATTTGGATAACTGATCAGCAAATTCTACAATCCCTGTTTTATCCGATACACTGATCAATGCTCTTTTAATACTCACGTATAGTTCCTCCCTGTTATTTGTATATTTATTGATTATTGAAATAGGATTTTCCGATCCAATTAACCTATTCATCAGTAACCAATTATGATTTTGATAAATTGAATAGAAATAAAGGTATTTCATGGTCTTATATTGCTATTTTTAACACTCTTTTTAAAATAAGGGTATTTGTTGGTCTTAAATTCACTGTTTTTCCCATTTTCATAGCAAAATCCAATTAAATCACTGATTTAAGACCATTATTTACCTTTATTTTTTATACAGGGCTTATTTTTGCTTAAATAAGACCGCTAAATACCGCTATTTTTTAAATACACCTATTGATTGGATAATATCCTTCACTATGTTTACAAAAGTATTTATTGATGCTAACCAGAAACGGTAACCCTTCTATATATAAAACTTCTGTTGAGAATAGATACGGTTTTAATGATGTCTCAGCTTATTCTATATGGAATAAGCCGCTTAGTTTCTATTCACCTATTTGTTTACTTCTGGGGTCCCCGAAAAGTATTCGGATATTACATCATTGATTATTATTCACTTTTTGGGGTAAAAGCTAACTTTTCTACCTTCTAACTTAACTCTTCCCTCTGCAATCCAATCAATCACTTCTGGATAAATACGATGTTCTACTTTATGAATGTTTTGTTCTAGTACCTCTATTGTATCTGTTTCATGAATTTTTACAGGCTCTTGTTTAATAATCGGTCCTGTATCCATGCCATTATCTACAAAGTGCACCGTGATACCTGTTACTTTCACACCATATTCATAGGCTTGCCCTATGGCATCTAATCCTGTAAAAGAAGGTAATAGTGATGGGTGAATGTTAATCATTTTTCCATAGTAAGGTTTCACCAAAGTATCCGTAACCAGACGCATATAACCTGCGAGTACGATGAGATCGATTTGTTTTTTTTGTAATTCGTTTACAATTTCTTGTTCATACATCTCTCTCGAAGTGTAATCCTTAGGTCGAAATGCAAATACAGGAATCCCCGCGTTCTTAGCTCTTTCTATCACTTTTGCCTCAGGTCTGTCACAAACAAGAAGCTCGATATGGATATCCAGCTTCCCTTGATTGATATGATCTAAAATGGCTTGAAAATTTGAGCCACTTCCTGATGCAAATACAGCTATACGAAATGAACTCATTTTATTTCATCTCCATTAAATGTCACCTTTTGACTCCCTTTTGTTACTTTACCAATTTGATAAATAGATTCACCTTGTTGTTCTGCAATGTGAATTACTTCCTCAGCATCGTTAGCGGATACAACGATAACCATACCGATTCCCATATTAAATGTACGAAACATATCCGCTTTACTAATGTTCCCTTTACTTTGCAACAATGAGAATATTGCAGGCACTTCCCAAGAACCATCTTTAATATCTACATTCACACCTTCAGGTAAAACACGAGGAATGTTTTCAATAAAACCTCCACCTGTAATGTGTGATAGTCCCTTTAACTGAACTTTTTCCAACATAGATAAAACAGGTTTAACATACAGTTTCGTTGGTTTTAGAAGCACATCACCAAGTTTTCCATCTAATTCATCTAAATGGTCATTCAGCGTGTATCCAGCGTTTTCAAGTAATAGTTTACGAACTAATGAAAAACCATTGCTATGAACCCCACTAGATGCTAATCCTAGCACGAGGTCTCCCTCTTGAATGGAAGAACCGTCGATCATTTTCTTTTTGTCTACAACACCAACAACAAACCCTGCAATGTCATATTCTCCTTCAGCATACATACCTGGCATTTCTGCGGTTTCCCCACCGATTAATGCACAACCAGATTGTTTACAGCCATCTGAGATGCCTTTGACAATGGACTCGATTTTTTCGGGAATAACTCGATCACAAGCTAAATAATCTAAGAAAAATAATGGCTCTGCACCTTGAACGATAATATCGTTTACGCACATTGCTACAGCATCAACACCAATGGTGTCATGTTTGTCCATTGCAAATGCAAGTTTTAATTTAGTACCAACACCATCTGTTCCAGAAACAAGAATGGGTTCTTCATATTTATCTTTATTTAATGAAAATAAACCGCCGAATCCACCTAGATCCGTTAATACCTCTGGACGAAACGTATTTTTTACGTGTTTTTTCATCCGTTCAACTGCTTCATTACCGGCGTTAATGTCTACACCAGCCTGTTTATAAGCATCAGACATTTTCTCTCACTCCTCAAGAACAAAATTGATTACCAGCACAAGAATTGCTGGTGCCTTGTCACCAGTTCTTGGATGAACTGGTGCAGGTGTTTACTTTCACAGGACGTGCTGGTCCATCGTTTGTACCACTTACGAGCTAGCACTATAAGCCTACTCAACAAGATGGCACTTTCGTTGGGTATTTCTCATCAAAACAAGCAAAACACATCCCATGTGTTTCCACATTTTTGCCTATAGATTTGACTAATCCTTCTTGACTTAAAAAGGTAAGTGAATCCGCATTAATCGATTGTCTGATTTGTTCTACTGTTTTGGCCGAAGCAATTAATTCTTCTCTACTTGGTGTATCTATCCCATAAAAACAAGGATTCTGAAACGGAGGAGAAGTGATTCTTACATGTACTTCTGTTGCACCTGCTTCTCTAAGTAAATTAACAATTCTTTTGCTTGTCGTTCCACGTACGATAGAATCATCAATCATAATGACACGTTTTCCTTCTACAACTTTACGAACCGCACTCAGTTTCATTTTTACACCTTGTTCACGTAACTCTTGGTTCGGCTGGATGAACGTCCTGCCTGTATATCTATTTTTAATCAATCCTAATTCGTATGGAATTCCAGTTTGTTCTGCAAAACCAATCGCAGCTGAAATACTTGAATCAGGAACACCTGTTACTACATCTGCATCTGTAAATGCTTCGGTAGCTAATTGTCTACCCATTTGTTTACGAACGGTATGAATATTATTATTTTCAATATCACTGTCTGGTCGTGCAAAATAAATATATTCCATGGAGCATAAAGCACGTTGTTTAGGTTCAGAAAAACGATCTTCCCTCATTCCATTCTCATCTAAAATAATCATTTCTCCAGGGTTCAGATCACGAACAGCCGTTGCTCCAACAGCATCAAATGCACATGTTTCCGAAGTAAATAAAAACGCATCACCAAGTTTCCCCATTGAAAACGGACGTAATCCATGAGGATCTAAAGCAGCAATCAATTTATGCTGTGTCATAAATAAAAATGCAAATGCACCATCTACTTGTTGTAAAGCTTCCTTCACTGCATCTTCCAGCTTTTCATGTTTGGATCTCGCAATTAAATGAGCTACAACTTCCGTATCACTTGAAGTTTGAAAGATGGAACCTTGCTGTTCTAATTTTTTTCTTAAATCAGGTGCATTCACTAAATTTCCATTTGTTGCGAGCGCTAAATCCCCTTCTTTGTATTTAAAAACAAGCGGTTGAGCATTATTAATTCCACTCTCACCTGAAGTAGAGTAACGAACATGTCCTATTCCAATGGAACCAGCTAAATCAAGAAGTTTATCATTCTCAAATGTCTCTTTTACTAAACCCATACCCCGATGATAATGAAATTGTGTACCATCTGAAGTACAAATCCCCGCACTTTCTTGGCCTCTATGCTGTAGAGAATGAAGCCCATAATAAGAAAGGAAAGAAGCCTCGGCGTGTCCAAACACACCAAAGACTCCACACTCCTCTTTTAATTTATCAAAAACTTCGGGGTCCATTCCTTCATTGTAGTAATTGCCTGTCCATAGAGGGTATTTTACTTCATAAGACATGGAATCGCATCCTTCCAAACCTTTTCTAGTTGTTCTACAGATGACTGGATGACTTGCTGATCATTCACATGGATGTGAAGGTCTGAGTTGTTAGTCACTTTTCCTACTTTTTGATAAGATACAGCTTGCTCTAAAAGCCATTTCTCTAATGTTTCAGCTTGTTCAGGAGTTGCGGATAATAAAATCCTGGACTGACTTTCACTGAATAAAGCTACATCTGAGCGTAAGTTCGTTTGGAAGTTAATTTCTGCTCCTTTATCCCCGCTGATACATGATTCTGCTAATGCAACAGCCAATCCACCTTCCGATAAATCATGAGCAGAAGCAACTAAACCTTTTTGAATAGCTTGAAGCACTGTATCTAATAATAATTTTTCTTTATTTAAATCTAAAACAGGTGGTTTCCCTTCTGTTTTCCCGTGAATGATCGTTTGAAACTCACTACCACCTAATTCATCTTTTGTATCTCCTAATAAGAAAACGATGTCTCCATCATTTTTAAATGCTTGTGTAGTAATGTGATCAACGTCGTAAACAAGACCGACCATACCTATAACAGGTGTAGGATTGATCGCACCTTTATTGTTTTCATTATATAAACTTACGTTTCCACCTATAACAGGTGTATTTAAAACATTACACGCTTCAGCAATGCCTTCTGCTGATTGATCCAGTTGCCAGAAGATTTCTGGTTTATCTGGATTTCCAAAATTCAAGTTGTCTGTGATTGCAAGTGGCTCTGCACCAGAACAAACAATATTTCTTGCCGCTTCACTCGTAGCAATTTTCCCACCAACCACTGGATCGAGGTAAACAAAACGACTATTACAATCTGTTGTCATTGCTAATGCTTTACGTGTTCCACGAATCGTGACTACAGCAGCGTCTGAACCAGGTTGTACTGCTGTACTTGTACGCACCATATAATCGTATTGATTGTATACCCATTCTTTACTTGCAACGGTCGGAGAAGCTAGGATGTCTTTCAATGCTTGATTCAAGTCCTTCACTTCATCATAGGAAAGTTCTAATTTCTGGTTACTTTCATAATAAGCAGGTACTTTTGATGATTTGTTATACACTGGACATTCATCCACTAAAGCTGTTACAGGCATATCTGCAACAAGCTCTCCTTGATGGAATAGCTTCAAACTTCCGTCATTTGTAACTTTTCCAACCTTTGGACAATCTAATCCCCAACGTTTAAAAATTCCTACTGCTTGTTCTTCATGTTCAGGTTTTATCACAAATAACATACGTTCTTGAGATTCAGACAACATCATTTCATAAGCTGTCATGCCTTCCTCACGTTGTGGTACTTGATCTAAATACAATTCCATTCCGTTTCCTGCTTTACTTGCCATTTCAGAACTAGAACATGTTAAACCTGCTGCACCCATATCTTGAATCCCTAGTACAATACCTGAATCGATCAGTTCAAGGCAAGCCTCCATCACAAGTTTCTCCATAAAAGGATCACCAACTTGCACTGCAGAACGTTTCGCCTGTGTTTCTTCTGTTAATTCCTCAGAAGAGAATGTGGCACCGTGTATTCCATCTCGTCCAGTTGCTGGTCCAACATAAAATACGGGATTACCTACACCTTCAGCTACCCCTTTTTGAATTTGATCATGATCAATTAAACCAACACACATGGCATTCACTAGCGGATTCCCTTCATAGCTATCATCAAAATTGACTTCTCCACCTACGGTTGGAATTCCGATACAGTTTCCATATCCTGCAATCCCTTCAACCACGTGTTCAAACAAATATTTTACACGATCATTATTTAAGCTTCCGAATCTCAAAGAGTTTAATAATGCGATTGGACGAGCTCCCATGGAAAAAATATCACGAATAATGCCACCAACTCCTGTTGCTGCCCCTTGGTAAGGTTCTACTGCTGATGGATGATTATGACTTTCTATTTTAAAAACAACGGCTTGATTGTCGCCAATATCTACGATTCCTGCACCTTCCCCAGGACCCATTAGAACACGTTCTCCTGTTGTTGGGAATTTTCTTAAAATAGGCTTGGACGTTTTATATGAACAGTGCTCTGACCACATCACACTGAAAACACCGATTTCTGTATAGTTCGGTTTACGACCTAAAAAACCACATATTTTATCGAATTCTTCGTCTGTAACACCAAACTGTTGATAGATTTTCTGATCTGCAATTTGTTCTATTGTTGGTTCTTTAACCGATTGCAACGCCATTTTTTTCCCTCCATGCACTTAAAACTGATGTGAACATTTTTTTACCATCTGCTGAACCTAAAAGTTCATGAACTGCTCGCTCCGGATGAGGCATCATGCCAAGAACATTCCCTTTTTCATTACAAATGCCAGCAATATTTTCAACAGAACCATTTGGGTTTTCACCTTCATACGTAAATACGATTTGATTGTTTGTTTTTAAAGAAGCTAACGTCGTTTCGTCACAATAATAGTTTCCTTCCATATGAGCAATCGGGATATCAATAACTTCCCCTATCTTATATTCATGTGTAAAAGGATTTGTATTGTTTTGTACTTTCAAATCACTGTGATGGCAGCGAAACTTTACAGTATCGTTTATTCTCATCGCTCCAGGCAGTAAGCCAGATTCTAATAAAATCTGAAATCCGTTACATATGCCAATAATATATTTTCCTTGCTCTGCTGCTTTGACCACTTCATTCATGACGGGAGCAAATCTAGAAATTGCACCACTTCTTAAATAATCTCCGTAAGAAAAACCACCAGGTAAAATAATGCAATCATATTTTGATAGATCTGTTGCTGTATGCCATACATATTCTACAGATTGCTCAGTCGTATCCTCGACTGCTTTATAACAATCTATATCACAATTGGATCCTGGAAATACTAGAACTGCAAAGTTCATTTGATATCTGCCTCCATTCCTTAATTTAATTCAAATCGGTAGTCTTCGATTACAGTGTTAGCTAACAATTTTTCACACATTTCTGTTACTCTTTTTTCTGCTTCGTTTTTATCCGTTGTATCTAATGATAATTCCATATATTTACCGATACGTACGTCATTCACTTCTTCAAATCCCATAGAATGTAGAGCACCTTGTACTGTATTTCCTTGTGGATCCAAAACGCTTTGTTTAATCGTGACATGAACGGTTGCTTTTATCATTGCTCTCATTGTCCTCCTATGACCTATTGATCTAATTTATTTAAAATCTCTTTATATCTCGCAGATGTTTCCTCTACCACTTTTGATGGCAACGGATCTGGCTGACTATTTTTATCCCAAGTCGTATGTGATAAAAATGTACGAACAGGTTCTTTATCCATACTATCAATATCTATATCTAGAGCATATTTTTCTTCAGACCAATATCTTGATGAATCAGGGGTAAAAATTTCATCTATTAAAATAAGTTCTCCATCAACAAAACCAAATTCAAACTTACAATCTGCTAATATAATTCCACGTTTTTCACAATAATCATGTGCAAATTGGTATAATTCCAAGCTTTTTACCATCAACTCTGTGGTTAGTGACTTTCCTACAACTTCTTGCATTTTTGAAACTGGAATGTCTTCATCATGTCCAACATCATTTTTTAAAGAAGGGGTAAAAATAGGGACATCTAACTTCTGGTTTTTTCTCATTCCTGTTGGCAGCTTAATTCCGTTAATTTCACCATTGTTTTGATATTGTCTCCATCCACCACCAGTAATATAGCCTCTTACTATACATTCAATATCGATTCGTTCTGCTTTGCGGCTTACCATCACTCGATCTTGTAGTAATTCCGGTTTTTTTATCACATCATTTAATAAGTTCACATCTGCATGCACCATATGATTCGGTATCATAGGTTCTGTTTGATCAAACCAAAACTTACTGACTAGATTTAAGACTTTTCCTTTATCAGGAATGCCTGGTTCTAAAATATAATCAAATGCAGAAATACGATCTGTTACAACCATTAAATAATGTTCCCCTAAATCATAAAGCTCTCGAACCTTACCTTTATAAACTAAAGGTGCATCAATCAAATCTACAGCCGTTAATAATGTAGGCGTTGAGTTCAAAGGTTAACCCTCCTTTCAAAAATACCCCAAAAAGTGAACAATATTCGAAGTTGCATATTCCGAATACTTTTCGGGGACCCCAGAAACCAAAATCGTATTTCACTTTTGCGGGGCTTTAATCCATCCTGTGATGTTATTCTTTCTTTCTATATTAAACCTAAACGATCGAATATTGTGTTTACGTGTTTTAAATGCCAGTTCGGATTAAAGCAATCTTCAATTTCTTCAGTAGATAAATACTGGTTGATCTCTGGTTCATTTTCTACAATTTCTCTGAATGACTTTTGCTGTTCCCAAGCTTGCATAGCACGAGGTTGAACGGTATCGTAAGCTTGTTCTCTACTTAAACCTTTATCTATCAGTTTTGTCATCACTCTACCTGAGAAAGGTACATCAAACGTTCTTTTTATGTTCTTTTTCATATTTTCAGGGAATACCGTTAAGTTTTTCACAATGTTTCCAAAACGATTTAACATATAATTTAATAAAATCGTTGCATCTGGTAAAATCACACGTTCAACTGAGGAATGAGAAATATCTCTTTCATGCCATAATGGTACATTTTCGTATGAAGATACCATATGCCCTCTGATCACTCTAGATAATCCAGAAATGTTCTCACTACCTATTGGATTTCGTTTATGAGGCATTGCTGATGAACCTTTTTGGCCTTTAGCAAAAGCTTCTTCTACTTCTCTAAATTCACTTTTTTGCAAGGCACGAATTTCTGTTGCAAATTTATCTAAAGAAGTCGCAATTAATGCAAGTGTCGCCATATAATCAGCATGACGATCACGCTGTAATGTTTGCGTTGAAATCGGCGCAGCTTTTGTACCTAGTTTTTCACAAACATATTGTTCAATAAAAGGATCAATATTGGCATACGTTCCAACAGCTCCAGAGATTTTACCAAATTGGACTCCATCTGCTGCTCTTTTAAAACGTTCTAAATTACGATTCATTTCTTCGTACCAAAGCGCCATCTTCAGTCCAAATGTCGTTGGTTCAGCATGTACACCATGTGTTCTTCCCATCATGACCGTATCTTTATGCTCAATTGCTTTTTCTTTTAAAATAGAAATAAATTGAATAATATCTTTTTCAAGAATTTCATTGGCTTGTTTAATTAAGTAGCCATTAGCTGTATCTACAACATCCGTTGATGTAAGTCCATAATGAACCCACTTTCTTTCAGGTCCAACGGTTTCTGAAACAGCACGAGTAAATGCTATAACGTCATGTCTCGTTTCTTTTTCTATCTCATAAATTCGATCGATATCAAAGCTTGCCTTTTCTCTTAAAAGTTTTACATCTTCTTTTGGAATAATCCCTAACTCTGACCAAGCCTCACAAGCATTGATTTCTACCTCTAACCAAGCTTTAAATTTATTTTCCTCTGTCCAAATGGCTGTCATTTCTGGTCTACTATAACGTTCTATCATAAAAGAACCCCTTCCTTTTCACTTAATGTATGTGTTCAAAAAGTTCGCTTTTCAGCACCGAGAAGATTGTGCGAACATGCCGAAGCCAGTATTAACGGGGTCCCCATAAAGTATTCGGATTAACCTTCAAAGCAGTCCTTCACTTTTTGGGGTGTAGCAAGTGTAGTGATTTGTTACATGAGCACCGGACTTCAAATGTGAGTGCAATCTTCGATGTCGATATCTCTTCTTAGAGCTACTTCGTGATCAAAAGTGGACTTTTTGAACAACCTCTTAAAGACTTTTTTTCCCAAATTCCTGTACTGTCAATCCAATCTAAGGCTTGATTTATATTATTAGTCAACAGATTAATGTGACCCATTTTTCGTTTTGCTTTAGCTTCTTTTTTACCATATAAATGAACTTTTACTATTAAATCTTGACTTGAGCTTTGATCATTCTGTTCCATCCATTTTAATAATGGATCAACGTGTTCACCTAAAATATTCACCATCACAACGGGACATATTAATTCTGTAGATTGTAATGGTAAGTTACATATCGCACGGATATGCTGCTCAAATTGTGAAGTATAACATGCATCCATTGTATAATGCCCTGAATTATGTGGACGAGGAGCCAGTTCATTCACATACAACTCTCCATCTTTAGTGTAAAACATTTCAACTGCGATGAGTCCAACTACATTTAAGGATTTAGCAATATTTGTCGCAAGTTGTCTTGCTCTATCCTGTATATCTTCGTTTATCCTTGCAGGAACAATGGAGGTATGCAAAATGTTATCCACATGTATATTTTCAGCCACTGGAAAAGTGCTAACTTGCCCATCTAAGTTTCGAGCTGCTACAACGGATAACTCTTTTTCAAAATGAATAAATTGCTCTAATACTAAATCTGTCTTCGCCTTACTTAATGTATTAAATGCTTCGGAGATCTCAGCTTTAGACCGAATCACCCATTGTCCTTTGCCATCATAGCCACCAACAGCTGTTTTCAGTACACAAGGAACACCGAAGCGTTCAACAGCCTCAGCTAACTCTTGTACAGTTTTTATTTCAGCATATGGAGCTACAGGCACATTTGCAGCTTCTATTGCTATCTTCTCTCTTAAACGATGTTGTGTGGTATATAGTAATTGACTTCCTTGTGGCACATAAGATTTATTAAATAACATATCTGCTACAGAAGCATCCACGTTTTCAAATTCATAAGTAATAACATCAGCAAGTTCAGCTAACTTCTCACCTGCTTGAAAATCATCATAATTAGCAACAATTTGTTCATCTGCAACCTGACCACAAGGTCCGTCTTCAACAGGATCTAACGTAACAAAACGATAACCCATTTGACGGCCTGATAATGTCATCATACGACCTAATTGTCCCCCACCTAAAATACCGATTGTACTACCTGGGAGAATTACTTGACCTTGGTTCATAAATTTTCACTGCTTTCTAAAACCGTATGTTTTATGTTTTCTCGCCTATTTGTAATTCTCATCTGTACATCTTCGTCAAAAGCACCTAAAATTTGCGCAGCTAAAAGCCCAGCGTTTGTAGCTCCTGCTTTACCAATTGAGACAGTTGCGACAGGAATCCCACCAGGCATTTGAACAATAGATAACAAAGAGTCTAAACCATTTAAGTTAGAAGACTTTACTGGTACACCAATCACTGGAAGTTCTGTTTTAGCTGCTACCATACCCGGTAGATGCGCAGCACCTCCTGCTCCAGCTATAATTACTTTTAAACCTTTTGTAATTGCTGAAGAAGCATATTCAAACATAAGATCTGGTGTTCGATGTGCTGAAACTACTTTCTTTTCATAGGCAATTTCTAACTCATCAAGTACATCACAAGCATGTTTCATTGTTTCCCAATCAGATTGACTACCCATGATGACTCCAACCTTTGCGTTTGTTGACATTTTTTATCCCTACCTTTTTTTGAGAATATACTCCATATTCATCCTATATTTCAAATAAAAGAAAAGTAGGTTCAAAGAACCTACCCTTATAACAACTATGTAAAGTAATAGGATAAAAAGAGTAAATCATCGGGACTTTCCTAGACAAAAAACGATACTATCAGCGATGTTGTGAGAATGAAATCCCTACTCTTATCTTATTACTTTGCTCATAGTCCAAAAATTTACGGTTTCTGGGTAGAAACTTTCGGGCCTTATTCCCGATATTATATGAGTTACCATTACTTATTAAATTTATCCTTACATAAAAAATCCGTTAACGATGTCTTTCTATAATGAAAGATAATAATGACTTTTCAATTCGTTTTTAGTTTAACAGTGTCACATGGCCGTGTCAACTAATTCACGAACATTAATTATGATTATCTTTTGAATGTTCGTTTTTCATCACATTAAAGTGAGAAAACATACACAAATTATTCATAAAATTTTGGAAATTAGGTGAAAATATGAAAATAAATATTTTAATTTAGAATATTTATTCATGGATGGATCAATTCAATTCTTGAAGAATAAATTGGGTTCCATCCCAAGTATAATAATCTGTATTATAAGTACCATTAACATTATTGTAAAGCGTTTTTTTAAAGGTGGTTTCATCCACTTTTTCTAGATTTCCACTAATGAAAAGTTCATTAGAATCAAAATGAAAATCAAAAAAAGATGCTGCTAAAACTTGCATCCTTTTTATTTGAATAAATAACTATATCTTTATTCTAAAATTTTGGTATCATTATGGAGCATTTATTTAGTTGAACATCCAACAGTTCCCTGAAAATTGTTGAAATATCTAACTGTTTCAAATATACTTTCACCAGATCAATAATTTAAAGTGGAGGTCTTTTTTTTGAAGAATCACTTAATAACGGGCAGCATATTAGCTTTTTTAGCAGTTGCACTTGGAGCGTTTGGCTCACACATTTTACAAGATATATTAACAGAGGAGCGATATTCAACCTATCAAATTGCAGTACAGTATCATTTATTTGGTTCTCTTGCAGTTATCATTGTTGCAATAGTTATGGATAAACTGTCAGGTAGCTCTATTTTGTGGGCAGGAAGAATGTTAGTAGCTGGAACTGTCATATTCCCAGGAAGTATCTACATCTTAAGCTTAACTGATATTGGAATTTTCGGAGCACTAGCCCCTATAGGTGGAACTTCCTTTTTAATTGGATTTTTGTTGGTATGTATTGCGGCACTAAAACAAAAGTAATCATATTCACCATTATAGTAAGATGCCCCCCACATATGCAAATGAGCTAGGTGGGGGGGGATATTCAAACTAAAAATTTGATAAACCGTATATGAACGCTGCTTTATCGTGCATTTTAATAATCTAAGATTCTCTCAATTTCTTGCAAGTCTTCAGTACATAATTCTATCCCAGATCCCTTTACATTTTCATTCACTTGATCAGTTCGAGATGCACCGATGATACAGCTTGAGATATTTTGTAAACGTAATATCCAAGCAAGTGCAAGCTGGGAAACACTAATTTCATTTCTTTCAGCAATCACTTTTAATTTCGCAACCTTTTGGAGCTGTTTTTCTTTAAGCACATATCCCATATACATATTGGCTTTGTGATTGGAAGCTCTTGAACCTTTGGGGAATGCTGTTCCTGGTTTATATTTACCAGTTAAAACACCTTGAGCTAATGGAGAATAAACAACCTGACCTATTCCTTTTTGTTCAGATAAAGGAATAATTTCTTTTTCGATATCACGATGGAACATATTATAATAAGGTTGGTTAGAAGCAATCTGATGTAAATTCAATTTTTTAGACAAACGGACAGCATCGTTTAATTGGACTGCACTCCATTCACTTACTCCAGCATATAAAATCTTTCCTTGTGAGACTAAATCATCTAATGCTCGTAATGTTTCCTCAAGAGGTGTTTCTAAATCATAACGATGACATTGATACAAATCTATGTATTCTACACCCAGTCTTTTTAAACTTGCATCACATTGTTCCATTATATGTTTTCGAGATAATCCTTTGTCGTTAGGACCCCCTCCCATTGGTAAAAATACTTTTGTTGCTAATACATAGGAATGTCGAGGGTATTTATTCAGTGCTTTTCCTAAAACCACTTCTGCTGTACCCTTTGAATAAGAGTTTGCGCTATCAAAAAAATTAATTCCCAACTCATAAGCGCGATCAACAATCGTTTCTGCATTATTACCTTCTGATGTACGTTCATCAATTAACCAACTTCCTAAACCAATCTCACTTACTTTTAATCCTGTTTTGCCTAAACGACGATATTTCATTAAATCCCCCTCCTTGATTTAGCAACATTATCAGCAGTTCAGCATGGAATTAAGGCTAAAAATGGAATCAGAATCATTTCTTCCTAACAATTAAAAGTGTATTTATTAATACAACTTTTTCATATTCTTCGTTTTCTTGTATCCATTCATCTACTGCAATTTTTGTTTGCCACTGTGGTTCATAGTCATGAATGAGTATTAGACCATTTTTTTTTACTTTTTCGGGATAGTATTTGAGCTCTTTTTTTACATGAGGGTACATATGAGAACCGTCAAGAAACAAAATACTAATCTGTTGATCTAATAATTTATGTGCCTCTTGGGAATCCATTTGTAACACTTTAATTTTGTCTTTCACTTTACACAATGTAATATTTCTCATGAACATATGATACGTTGATTTTCCTTTTAGCAGTGCTTGATGCTCTAAACTCCCTTTGAAATGATCTATGGTAATCACCCTTCTTTGTAACCGGGAAAGAGCATCACCCATCGCTAATAGTATCGTTGATAATCCCGCCCAAGCACCTATTTCTACGATGTCACCATCAACATCATGGTTCATGACACATAAAAGCAGTGCTTGTAGTTCATCCTCAGTCATCATGCCAAATACTTTATTTTTCTTTAAGTATTTCAGGTATTCATGAAAATTTAACATGTATGTTCTCCTTCTTTAACAAATTTAAGAACATATAGCTGTTTTCTAATGAATTTTTCTGGCCTGCTTCCCCATTTTTCATCAACTATCGTTTTCCATTCAATAAATATTTTTTCTCTTTCCATCTCTGTTAAATGCCCTGTATAAATATCCCGTCTATTTTCAAAATAAGAGATCAAATCACTTTTGCTCATTTTTTGAATCCATTTAGGTCCTTTTATAATTTCTGTTTTAAAATGCAGTTGCTCAAGTGTACTTTTTAGTTTATATACCACATCTTCTTTATCTGAAATCGTTCCATCACTTTCAGCCAACATTTCCTCTAATTTACGATTGCCTTGACTTGCAAGCATGTACCACTGTTTTGTCAGATCATCAATATAAAAATTGTTTAGCAAAATTTCATCACAATGTATGTAAGTCCCCCCTTCTTTTAAAAGCCGTTTGATCTTTTCTATTAAAAGGGATTTCTCTTCAATAAAATAGAGAACATGGTAAGAAAAAATATGGGAAAAAGATTTTTCTAAAAAGTGAATATCTAATAGGTCTTGATGTAAGAGCGTCAAATTTTTAGGAATTTCCCCTCCAAGTTTAATTAAAAATTGGGATAACATGTTTTTGGATATATCCACTCCAGTGTATTCATATCCCATTTCAACTAAAGGCAGAGCTGTTCGACCTGTTCCAACACCAATATCTAAAACATTCGAATGATTGATATCCAATGCTGTTAAATCTATGATAAAATCTATTATTTTTTGAAATGATCTTTCAGGAATGTGTCTTGTCTCATCATACTTATTAGCAACGTTGTCAAAATATGAACTCAAATTATACAACTCCTTATCTCAAAACTTTTCTACATCAGCACTTCCTGTGCTGGATCTATTATACTGACACCAATTCATCCATGAGCTGGAAAAAGGGGACTTATCGAACAATTCTTTACCAACTATCTGTTAAGTCTTGTTTCCTTTCTTTGTTTCCTAATTTCTACTAAATCTTCTGAGTTTGTATTAGGATCGATCAATCCCGTAAAACGATCATCATAAGTTGGGTTCAGGATCGCAGTGTGCATTTGCCCATTTCGTAAATATTCGATATTAATTTCCTTTTTGACGCTGTAGCTTTTTGAAAGCTCCTTCACAAACTCACAATAATTGTTTACAGGTTCGTCTGATATTTTTGTAACCACATCACCTTTACGAATACCGGCCTCATAAGCGGGGCCACCTGGGAAACATTCCAATATATAATTTCCTTTGCCTAGTTCTAGATTGAAGGTTGCGGAATAATAGTCTGATACTCCAGTATTATTCACACCTATTCTTGGATAGCCAAACAACTCATTTCGTAAATCTAAACCTAATTCTAGCACGCATTTAAGATTGATTAATGAACGTCTCCATCCTGTTTCCATGCATTCTCTAATCCATAAATCATTTGGTTCTTCCCCATAACCCGCCACTTCTACAGTAAGTTCAACCATTTCATCTACTTGCTTTAGTTTAAATGTTGTGTCTAAGTTGTAAGGAACCAAGGTTCCATCGGGTAACATAGACTGATATTGATCTAACAATCTAAATCTTGTAGGGAATTCGGATTCTACACATTTGCTTTCATTCTCTATGTCCCCATATATAAAATGAAACACATCACCAGGCTGTGGATTTTGCGGGTCTCCTGTCGTTTCGGCTTTATCGCTTAAGTATGCATTTGATCCGTCAGGTATAGCTATACCTCTCCATACTTTTTCAATTGATGATTCAATATGAATGATATTGATTGTTTTGTTTAATGCTGAATTGATCATGTGTGATTCCTCCTCATTTCATGAATAATTTTTCTTTTTTCCAAACTCACTAACATTTTAAGGTCATCTTGATTCTTAAAATGTAAAAAATCTAAAACGTCACTGCCTGCATTGCCCAGATCATATACAATACTGGGGAATGTACAAATCAGTTTTAACCACGCTTGTTTTTCAGGTGTTAGAGGCTGATCAGCCCTTTGAAGAGTAGATAACACACGATTGATTTGTATGTTGATAATTTGATCTCTTTTGGTTTGATAAACATGGAGTGCATCTTCCCACGATTTGACACCTTTAAAATATAAATCAATGGCAATACTTAATTCCTTTGCGGATAAAACTGCGTCATCCATGCCTGTTCCTGAGACTGGATGAATCCATGCTCCCGCATCACCGACTAAAGCCCAGCCAGGTCCAAATGAATGTCTGATAAACATCTTTAATGGACCTATGCCTTTTACCCCATCTATGATAGAAGCATTTTCTAATCTTAAACGTAAGTTTTTGTTCTTCATAATAGATTTAAGCAAAGTTTCTTTGATATTTTGTTGCGAGTCTGTATAGTGATCGGGATGCGGCATAACTAAAATGGTATGTAGATCATCATTAGTGGGAGTGCAAAAAATAATATCACCTTGATTGAAGTACCATTCTACACAGGGATGTGTAAGAGGGTTAACATTTTTAAAGTAGCCATAAAATCCAGCTCTCATCATTTCAGATTCATAGACATATGGAGAATGAACTTGTGAAGCTATTGTAGAATTTCTACCATCCGCTCCTATGACTATTGTTCCATATTGTTTGGATACTTCATTTCTACTCTTCACTTCAACCCCGATCGTTTTACCCTCATTGTCCTTGAGAACTTTATTCACTTTATGGTTTTGTTTCACTGTAACATTCGAAAATGAAGAGGCTTTTTGTAATAAAATGTAATCAAATTCGGTTCTTCTTAATCCTAATGCCCTTTGTGTAACAATGATATCTGATTCAAAAAAAGTACCATCCAAATCAATACGCATTCTATGGAGGCTAGGAGCACCCGATTCTTCTAATTGCTCAAAAACTCCTAATTCTTTATAAATATCAATCTCACCAACAATATGTGTTGATGTAGTATTGCTAGGAAATTGAGAACGATCCAACAATAATACTTTATATCCTAATTGACCTAACAAAATAGCTAAGGAAGCACCTGCGCACCTTGCTCCAGTGATAATCACATCATAATTCAATCGGTTCACCACGCATATATAAGATTTTTCTTTCATTTTCTCTTTTGATTATTAAGTTTTTGAGTTTAAACTGTGAACAATCAATTAATCTGGAAAACTCTTTATAGCTATTCACTTTCATTCCATTTATCTGCTCAATGATGTCATGTGGTTTGAGCTTTATTTTTTCTGCTAGTGTGCCTTTTTTAATATGTGTAATGGTGATGCATTGCTTATGTTTATCCGTACTTTTTTCTGTAAACAGGATACCCAAGTTATTTTCTTTAAACAGCTGTTTTCTACAATCAATTCCGGTTTCGTTTACAGATTTTAAGTTCATTAGCACTTTATTATAGGTATAGTCAAATATATCTTTCATCTTCTTGCCATGATCTCTATGAAAACCAAAAATATCAACTTGTAACAGTGTATTATTCTCATCAAATGATTCTAAAGAAAATAAAGTCCTCAAAGGCATGATTCGTTCCTCGTTGTTAAAGCTAATTTTATAAATGTTTCTTAATTCAATCATTTTAGGAGGGAGCTTTTTAAAAACAAATCCTGTATTGGTTATGTTTCCATATTGGTAATGAAACTTGTCTCTTACTTGCAGTTCGTCGTTACTTTCGTGATATCCGCTATCCACTAACCAACTTGTTATGCCATCTATGTGAACGATAGACCAAAATACTTTTTCAATCTCACGTTCTATTAAAATTTTTTTTGAGACACACATAAATTACCTCCAGAATGTTTTAAAATACTGACAAAAGCCAAATGCTTTTGCCAGTATAAAAAGCTAGGTTAATTTGATTGGCAACAGTTATAAATTGTGCCTGCAAATTCACCCTTTTCGTTGTTCAAAGTAATGACATCTTCTGAGCTGAACTGAGAATCTTGTGGTGGAAGACCTTTCACTTCACCAACCATATGGATTGGTTTCTCATTCATGAATACACCTTCTGGTGTTCCAATTTTCCAATATAACCAAGATTCTCCTCTTACACCATCATGAATCGTTTTATTTACTGGAATATTTACTACTCCTTTTAAAGCTTGTCCATGTGATTCTATACCACCCTTAACGGTGACCTTTTCACCTGGCCATAATACTTTTGACGTTGCTTCAAGGTTTACATTGTGAATATCCAACTCCACGTTTACTCCACTTTTTAATTCAAAATCTGAATCGGATACAGTGAATTGAGTAGGTTTCACTTGAGTAAACTCTAACTTTTCAGTTCTACCATCCGGTAGTTCTAAAATAGTAGAACTATTAGATGTTGGTAAAGACATTTTAATTTTTTTCAATAAACTTTCTTTTAGTAAACTTTTAAACATAAAAAACACATCCTTCATAATATAATTAAGATTTGGCCAAATACTTAATTATATTATGAAGGATGCTGACATGTATTTCTCAGTTTATATTTCAAAGCTTTCTGTTATTTTTGATATTTTGTTAGAAATGGCAGACTTCTAATTTATTTCCGTATAAATCATAAAAATCAAAAAAAGTAACAGAGCCATCTGCTTGAATGTCCTCTACCTTCACATTTTTTTCTTGTAAATGTTTATGAACTTTTTCAATATCTTTTACGTATAAAATAGGATAACAGCTATTCTGAGGCGTTGTAACATTTGAAACTTCATGTAAAGTAATTGGCGTTTCTGATACTTTTAACACGATGTACTTTTCTTTTGGATCTTCAAAAGAGGATTCTAAACCCAACCGATCCATATACCACTGTCCAGCTTCTTTATAATCCTTCACCTGAATTATAATCGTGTCAACTCTCTCAAATAATTTTTCCATAACACAATCCCTCCATAAATCATTATAAAACAACCTACAAAAGTGAAGTGCATTGAAGTCCATCTAAGATAGAAAGTTCACTTTCATATCTGTTTAAAAAATACCATAAACATTATATTTTGTCCAAGTATTGTAATATATTGCAATTAATCATTGATACAAACAGTTTGTTTAGTTTTTGCCGATTGTTCAGCAGCAAAAGTTGCTTTTAATGTACCTAGAAACGTTTTGGCGGAAATAAAAGTAGGCTCAGTCTTGCTCATTACTGAATTCACAAAATAATTGATTAAACCTGAATGACAGTATCCACTTTTTTCTTTCATCAACCAATCCACTTCTACTGTTTCTTCCATATTTTTTTTTAAAATCGTCAATCCAGGTTTGTCAGGGTTTTGCTCTAACAATAATGTTCCAAATTCACAAGAAATCATAAGTTCATTATGAACCCAAGGTGTGTAGGTCCAACTGGTTGTTACCGTACATAATGTATCCCCTTCAGTTTTCATGATAACGATCGCGTTATCATCTACATTTGTAGGTTTTTCAATCGTAGATTTAAGTGAAGATACTTCTGTGATCTCCTCATTTAAAAACCAGCGAATAAGATCAATTTTATGTATGCCCAAATCACCTAAACTCCCAAAAAAACTTTTTTCTCTGTCAAAAAACCAATTTTTCTCTCCTTCTACACTCCAATGTTCTGGGCCGCTATGACCAAAAGAAGCTTTGATTTGATAAACTTTGCCAAAATCACCATGGTCTAAAATTTCTTTTATTTTCTGATGTGCTGGCACCAATCGCTGATTTAAACCCACTGCCAAATACACATTTTTTTCCTCTGCTAATTTATTCAAAGCTAACGCATCCTTATAATGAGTGGATAACGGTTTTTCACACAACACATGTATTCCTTTATTTAAACACGCTTTCGCAATCTCTGTATGTGTATGATTGGGTGTACATATTGAAATGATATCCAAGTCGTGGTGTTCAATTAAATCCTTTGTACTTTGATAATAGTGTTGAATATTAAATTGATCCGCTACTTCTTTAGCCCTGCTTAAATTTATATCAACCACGCCTACGAGTTCAACAACTCTATTTTTTTTATACTCGGGGATGTGCCTATTCTGAGCAATCGCACCTGTTCCAATCACTCCTACTTTTAGTTTTTGGATCATTTTATTCATTCCTTCCTGTTAAATGATCTAGTATTTTAGTTAATACATTATCTAAACAGTAATCTACATTCTCATTCAGCTTTTTCAACTCATTTTTATAGCTGCTGGAAAGAAGCACTTTCGATACCACTCGTTGCATCACTTCCTCATTCATATAAGCTGGTACTACATATTCACCTATTCCTAGCTTTTTGACTTGTCTTGCATTAAATTCTCTTTCGGATATGGTTGGAATAATGATTGAAGGAGTTTCATATTTCAGTGAAGCCATACAACTGCCATGACCACCATGATGTATGAACAGTTTCTTGTCTTTGATCATTGAAGGATTAAACCACCTGACAATCTTTATATTATTAGTTAACAAGTTCGTTATTTCTTTAGGAAGTGTTTCATCCTTAGCAATGGATACTAAAACCTTATAGTGACTTTGGGTGAGCGTAAGCAAAGAATGGTATAAAACAAATAGTCCTGAGTTTCCTGCCCCATCCTTTAATCTCCCTGGATAAATCATAATATCAGGATGAAACTCTGATTGTGGCAGGACCTCTTCCTCAATTAAAAAATCATTAACTAGAGGGCCAGTATAGAGCACATTATCAGCATGTATAGGGTCAAAACTTGGTAAACTAGGAATAAGATCCAGCTCCCCTCGATTTAACTCTTCCAAACAACTAATATGATCCAAACCCAATTTACTTAATACTTTATTTACTACATGTACAATGTCAGGCAAGTTTTCAGGTTTATTTTCCCACCACCTTATTCTTAAGCCTTCTGGATGAAAACAGGATTGATTTATTGTGATATGCGGGATATCTAGGTATTTAGCAGCAATGGCTGTCTGAAGGCTTAAATCAGAAAATACGATGTTCGGTTGATATTCTTGTAACAACTTTATTCTTTCCATAATCAAGGTTTCAACAAAATGTTCATCCATAAATCCAAACCTTGCATAATACGTATTTAAATCATAAAACAATGGAGTAGGCAAAAAAGTATATTTTTTCACAGGAGGGGGGATATGATCCCAATCACTTAAAACATGATAACCAAGGTTCAATATAAATTTTTCTTCATTTGAACCATAAGTATTAAAGCTGATCTCATATCCTTTTTTTTTAAAAAATTCAGCAATGGGTACGGCTCGAACAATAGGACCTAAGCCACCGCTTAACCCCCAAAAAATTTTTTTCATTATCTCACCTCTCTTCACTTCTTTGCTTTTACTTCAAGTTATTCGTCCAAATATTTTTATGGGCACTATAAATATCATGATTACTTATCACGTAAGCAGATAGCCAATGTTGATTAATTTGAGTTTTAGGGCTTAAATTAACTTGAAATTTGACTTCTTTCACTTGATTTGGTTTACATTTGACTTGCTGTATTTGATCAAACACCTCCACCCCCTCACCTTTTCCATATACAAATTCTAACCCTGTTAAATATGTGCAGGAATGAGGCATATGATTTATGATTTGAACCAATACGGTATGTATAGAGTGAACAGATAAGGACTCTTCAGAAATGATTTTCACTGATATAGAGCTATTTTTAGGGAGGTCATTCACAATGCCACATACAGGACACATAATCACATTTCTTTCAAACTGATAATCGACCTTGCCTGTTCCACGAATAAGTATACTTGGCTCTTTACAATACGGACATGGAGTTGAAGTCTTGTAATCACTTATCAAATCAATATTATTCCAGTAAGATTCTGTAAAACCGAACCTTTGCTTTTTTGTTACTTTCAAGAGATGTTCAAGTAATAATTCCTCACATCTTTCAATAAGTTCTTTCATCTTATGGAGGGTTATTTCTTGCTTTTCTTTATAGAAAAAACAAAAAGCAGCAGCTTGTGATACATTTGAGAAATTTTTTTTCAAGGATTTTATTTCATTTAGAAGAGATTTACATTTTAAAATGTTAATATTAAAGTTGTTTAAATTTTCAAATAATTGGATGGGTTGATCTATCGATGTTATGTTTAGTGGCGATTTTAATTGTAATTCTATCATTTTCAAAGGATATAGTGAATAAATATAAATATAAACCTTATTTTTTAAGTAAATAATGTTGTAATAAACCTCTTGTTTTTGATTATATACAAATACATCTAGCTCTTTATTAATTAACGCCTTTTTTATACGTTCGTTTGTGATCTCAATAGAAAGGAAACACGTTTCTTCACATGCAAAAATGTTATCATCCAATGAAGTTAACTCTACATATTCCCTTACATTTTCATCCTGCTCTTTAAATGTTAATGTAGGATCTCCATACAAAAATAGCTGCGGGAAATCGTGGTGATTAATCAGCGCACTTTTATTTAATAGACTTGTAATTTTCCCTAAACTTTCACCACTGGATAGTAAATAATGAAACAATATGTTTTCATATGATTGACCATTTTTAATAAAAGGGGAGGCTATTAATGCTGAAGTTTTACCCTTTAAAAAAGAAGCACTTAAGAGGTAATTTTGATCAAAGTTACCTTCCCCAATCCTAAATCCTAAACACGTATTTAAAAACACAACATCTGCCTCTACTTCCGTTGCTTTAATTAATAACTCCTCTGAATAAAAACATTCTCCAAAATGAGCACAATGTGGAAGTTTATGATGTTCAAATTCACCTAGGGATGTATCTAGATGTTTGCCGCATAACAATGAATCGTTGAGTAAAACCTCATTATCTCTACCATGACTGATCATATTAAAAGTTTTTAATGGATTACTAACTAACTCTTTCAATTCATTATTATTCAAAGTTTGAGATGAAAATGTTTGCAAATGAGCTGACTTTGGGAATTCTCCTTTGCTTGTATTTAAGATTAATACATTTTGAGTGCTGTTGCTATTAAAACACTTTAAACTTTTGTCCAATTGGTGCACTAACTCTTCACTATTTTTAGGTACAAAAAATCCAAAATCAATGTCAAAGTAGTGTTGATATAAAACCTTTTGTACTATCAATAAATGTTTGTTTTGAATTGTGGGATACATGCCTAGCAAAGTGATTGAATTTATGTTTTTCCTTTCTATTAGAGAAGTGATTTTTTTTTCTAATAATGCTGGAGAGACAACCTCCACCACTTTATTCGTATACAAACCATAATATAAACTATAGGCTAACATTTTATAATCATCTGTGACGGTTAAGAGAATATCCTTGCTTTTATGCTCTTTCAACTGATATGATTTCCAGAACTTTTCAACTTCAACCTCTTTTATTTGTGCCATTTTCCTCAAGTCCGTTTGAAACAAAGAAGGTATCGTATTCATTGTATTCCTCCTTTAACGTATTTTATTTTTGTGTAAACGATTCTAGTTTTTCCATACATAACCTTGTAATTTGATTTATCGTTTGAAAGTTTTCTGGCAGAAGCTCTTCATCATCAAATAAAATATGAAACTTTTCTTCAAGATCAATGATTAATTCAATCATTCCAATGGAATCAAATCCATACTCAGCTAGGTGATCGGTATCTTCAATTTTCTCCTTTGTTTTTAATATTTTTATAATATTATTTTTTACTATAATAGAAACTTCAGCTTCACTTAAACCGTATTCAGATTTAGATTGTTCCATTTTTACCACCGCTCCCATTAATATATTATGTGTTCAAAAAGTTCAGTTTCGATCCCTAATAATAAGAAATTAATAGGACGATCCATAGGGGATTTTTGAACAACTTCTTATATTTTTAAGTTTACCTATATGTATTATTTAATGACTCAGTTTTTCTAGACAAACTACCAGCTAATTTTGTTATTTTATACTCCTGAATATATTCATTATTTTAAAAGTGGGATCGATTTTTTTACATTTATCATTAAAATGTTTAATATTATCTCGATAGGATGAAAAATTTGACATGATTTTGTTATATTGTTCTAAAATTTTTATTTGTGAACATTCAGAAGGCTCAACAATTTCACCTAAACCATCTCTATCAACAAAGTTAGTAAAATATCGACTATCCCATCCTTGCGGCACGGAGATTTGTGGTATTTTGTTTTTAATACTGTTAAAAAACGAACCATAACTTCCTTGGTTCAGTACTAACTTGCAATTTAAATAGGGCATCACTTGATGTTTTTTACAATCAACGAATAACACGTTTTTTTGTTTCACCTTGATCTTTTGCATCATAGACGATGTGCAACGTATGATGAGGTTTTCTTTATCGTGCAACGAACGGATACATTCTTCAATAAAATGAACAGTTTGGATTAAAAATTGAGGATTATCATAAGTTAATGTCTCAATCAACACATGATGATGAAATTTGGTCTTTTTAAAATATTGCTTGCTGTTTTTATATAACTGTGGACCGATAAAGAAAAAATGACTGGGTGTGTTTACTTGATTGATATTGTTCGCTGGGATCATGTGCAAATAAGGGGAAACGCCAACATATGAAATGTTTGATCTGTAGCTGCGTGGGAGTGGTGTTAATTGATATTTTTTTCTTAATTGATTTAAATATCTCTGCATAAAGAGAATAATCGTTTCGTTCTCTTCAGGCTCATTTTCCTGTTTTGCTTCTAAAGTAAAGCTAGCCGGTTCAACACTAAACCATGGGATTTGCTTTATTTCACATGCGTAGGAGGCACCAGACAGACTAGAATCCAATAACACAACATCTATATGATGATGTTCAATCACACTTAACATTTCTATTAAATGTTGTTCTTCTTGCTGAAATTCATTTTTAATTTCGTGAGCTAACGATTGGAATGAAGCGTTATCTTCAAAAGACATTTCTTTACATTTGCTTTCTATAAAATTCCAATGCTCCATAATGGGTATATCTTTAAAGCCAGGTACGTTTAAAACAAATATTTCCACTCCTTGTTTAGCAAGTGTTTGACCTATATTATACAAAACTAAAATATGTTCTAAAATAGGTTTTGACGTCATCAAAATCCTCATGGTTCATTCCTCACCTCCCTACCTATTTATTTTGGTCAAGTACTGATGCTTACGTTTTCCTTCATCGTACTTCATCTTTGTGGATAGCTTGGATGATAAAATCAACTGCTTTAGGATGGTCATGAAAATAGTGAACGTCAGGAAGTTTAATGATATATATTTCAGGTAGATTTTGATTTAACATTTTAATACTTTCTTCATCTTTCTCACCAATAACAACCTTTGTATTATTATATAATTGTTTTAGTTCGTTGACAAAATTTAACTCATCTATTTCACTTAAAAACTTATAACTGCACTTTTGACCGTGTAAATATAACATATAAGAACCTAATCTAGAAAAAAAACCGACTTGCTCCATGTTAAAATCACTAAATGTATAATAATCCATTCCAGGGCATAACTTTTGGGTGTCCATGCTGCCTTTTCTTTCTAATTCATTTAAAATGTGTTTGGGAAAAATTTTTTTTATTTTATTTATTTTTTGTATAGGCGGATGGATGAACAGGAGTTCGATTTTTATTTTATTGTTGAGCAATTTGAATACTTCATTTGCAATTACACATCCCAAACCATTGGCAATGAATTGTACTTTCGTCACCTCTGGAATGAGTTCTTCGTCTAATACTTGCATGACACTGTCAATCATAGTAGATAAGCTAACTTCTCCTAGTTCTCCCATGCTGTCTCCATGACCAAAATAATCAAATTGAATAAATTTATAATTTGTTAAAAGGGGAGTTAGCACCTTACGAATCGTTGAAAATAAATAGTTTTTTTCACTCATTGCTTGTCCATATCCTGGAAAAAATAAGCTGATGACCTTTGGATTACGATCATTTTGAGAAACGACACCATAAATCTTCTTATCAACCCCATACTTCTTCTGAGTTGTGATCATCTTAACTTACCTCCTCTTTAAATTGTTTTATTATCCAATGATATGTTTTCTCCATCAATATGTTTTCAAGTGGAACAGAAGTAAATAAATGTCCCGCTTTTTTTACAAAATGAATATCTGCTGTTTCAATAAACGTTTGATAATTCTGCAACTTAGACCATGTATATCCTGCGATTGGATCATCATCACTATATATTTGCAATAGATTACCACTAAAATGATCAACTTCTTTTTCTAACTGAAAATTTTGATAATCCTGAAAATAATTCATGCCTAACCAAAGACCAATCCACGGTTTCATGATCGTTTTAAACTGAGGATGAAGTATAAACTTATTTTCTGTTGATATTTGTTTCTCATCGTCGACAATATCCCAGATGATCGGACTCCACATAATAACTTTATTCACGTCGCTATGATTAGCGGTTTTAAGTGCAATTCTTGCACCATCACTAAACCCTAATAAAATAACATTTTCTGCTTGAACTACATTTTCCTCTTGTAGAAATTTCAGCGCCTGTTGAACGTTTGAAACCTTTGTTGTATTCGTCATTTCATGATATAAACCATCACTTACACCAATGCCATAATAATCAAATCTAAAAAATCCTATTCCTCTATCACATAAATATCTAGCAAATTTTACAGCGAGTCTATGAACTTCATATCTTTCCCCATTCATACCTGGACAATATATAACGATAGGAGTACGTTTATTATGATAATGGTCAGGGAGGTGCAAAACGCCCAATATATTTCCGTTATCTTGAAAGGTAACAAGTTTTTCCATATTCATTTTATCGCCTCCTTCATATACGACAATAGTTTTTCTTCTAATTGAATGCAGGTTTGTAAATACTGTTTCATTTTATCGTTATAGTTGTTTACTTTAGAAACACCCCATTTCAGAACATACCCAGCTACAATTCCCCAAGCTTGCGTTAATTGAACTAAAATATTCCCTAACGATTCCGTTTGATATTGTTCTGGAAGCAGACCATTTTTCCAAGCCAAAAATAAAATTTCCCTTGGTTTTCGAAAAAAATAAACGACATAATCCAATTCTTTTTGCGATGGATAATCACTATAGTTCTTCCCAAAATGATCAAAAAACCAATGCAAATTATTCATTCCATACGACTTCATATTGGATATTGATTGTAGTACAATTTCATGAAATTCCTCTTCCCAACTTACAGTTGGATTTGTCATTTCCACGTATGAAATGCTTTTTAGAGAGGTTGGATTCATTAAATCATGTATTAATTTTTTAGGAACAGCTCCTTTATTATAAGTAAAATATGTTGCAATCCCAGAATCATCTAACAGATCATAAGATTGATCATCGTGATCAAAAATCATGGACCAGTGAGGAATTGAAATATCGTCATAATAACTTGAAAATTGTGCATAGGAAGAATCGAATTCAATTAAACAATGTCCAACCTTTTCCATCAACTCTTCAATTAGTGAAGGATCATAACTATGGTGACGTTTATAAAGTTTAATACCTCTATTAAAACCACTCGGTTCATTTTTTATTTTTTTGCCATCCAACTCACAGTTTAAGGGAATAATAAATACTTCGATTAAACTAGTTCTACCTTTTTGTTGCAGCCATTCATTTACACATAACTGTAAACAGTTTAGATGTTTATGAGAAATACCTAATTTAGAAGGCAACTTCCAATTGACTTCCTTTGTGTGTAAAAATCGACTCAATCTTAACACCACCAAACTAAACGTTTTCTTTTTCCAGTTTTATTTTTAGGAATTTCTTTTACAAATTTCACTCTATCAGGCCAAAACCTTTGAGGCACATTTCTTAACTTTAAATATTGAAACAAATCTATGACTTTAAAATCTACCGATTTTGAAACAAGCAAACAAATAATCTCTTGTCCTAATTTATTGCTGTTTATGCCATACACAAAAGAATCTTTGATGTTGTTATTGCTGTTTATAATTTCTTCAAGCGTATGTGCATGCAGGTTCACCCCTGCCCGGATTAATAAATCATCTTTACGCCCCATGATGGTTATGGAACCATCGTCTTCCAGGATCGCGATATCTTTCGTTCTTAACCAACCCTCGTGTTTCACTTCATTTGTTTTATCCTCATTGTTCCAATAACCCTTCATTATGTTTGGCCCTTGAATATATAGTTCGTTTTCTTTGATTTTTAATTGAATGTTTTCTAATGGCCTTCCTACGTTGTTATAGTTTTCTTTTGATACATTTAAATTGATACACACTCTAGGACTTGCTTCCGTCAGACCATAAGCATTGATGATTTGTGACTCATCAAAATAATTTGATATTTCTTCAATTTGTTTATATTTTGGTATTTCACCACTGAGCACAATATTTTTTATAGGTAATTTCTCTGTTTTTTTTATTTTTGTGAGCTGATACATGATCGTCGGGGTAGAAAATATCGTGTCTAACTCTTTCTGTTTCACATCCTGTAAAAAAGAACTGGGAGTGAAATTTTTTTGCCTAAAATACATAGATTTGTTTAAGATTAAGCCCGTAAATACTTCTGCTATGATCGCTGACGCATGGTATAAAGGTCTGCTAATATAAAAGCGTTCTGAATCTATCTGATTTAAGATCTTTGCATTGGCAATCACATTGTACATAATATTGTCATAAGTTAACTTTACTGCTTTCGCTTTTCCTAAAGAACCTGATGTACAAAGAATTAAAGCGATATCATTTAAAATTTGTCTTTTATGGTTCACTTCCACATTGCTTAAACATCCACGTTCATCAACATGACTTTGAGAAATTAACGTGTAAGAAGCATAATCTTCTGGAAGTTCTTTGAAATCAAATGGCAAAACCGTGATCCTGCATTTAAAAAATGCAAGTAAAATAGGAACTAACTTCCATCCAAGATTCGTATCCAAAATAACTAAAGTATCGTGATGAATTTTATTTTGTTTAATTATGTTGATGTTGTTTTCAACTAAATTTTCAAGCTCCTTGTAAGTGACCTTTGGATTTATGGACCACAGGCAAGTTCTGGAGTTAACAAAGATGGAGTTAACAAAGTTATCTACCATTGCTTTCATATCATTCATCATCCTTCATCTGAATTAAAAACTTAGTACATGTGAAGAAGCTTGATTGTGATTCCATGCTGGCAACTTGCCTGAAACTTTTTGTTCAAATTGCTGCAAACTTAAACTGCCAAGGAAAAATTGCTTAAAATATTTTATTTCTTCTTTGGGATGGAGTCTATATAAAATTTCTAAACTCTCTTCTATTGATTTTTTATAAAATCCAGTCGGTCTTTTATGTGCCAAATGGTAATTTATCGCTGACTTGTTATATACAAACTGATAGTTTCGTTTAAAAGCTCGATATCCCAACTCAAAATGTTCAAATCCCCATTTTAAAAACGCCTCTTCAAACATCCCAACTTGTTCCAAAAGCGTTCTTCTAAACGACAAGTTCCCGCTAAAAGTACTGACCCATGGGATACTGGAAATTGACATGCCAGCTTCGTCATAACATTGATAAACCATTTTACAGTAGCTAGGTATTTTATATAACTTTGCATTCATAACACATGACTTTATAACATCCCTGTTATGTTGAATGTTTGAGAAATACAATTCACGTATGTGACCAACTGAAATGAGGTCATTATTGTTACGATGGAGTATATCATGTGCCTGAATAAAATGGGGATCTGGAATTCTATCTGCATCATTAAGCACAACAACATTTCCTCGTGAGATTTTTAAACCCATATTTCTAGCGCTTGCTCTACCGACATTTTCAGTTCTGATATAGATGAGGTTCTCTATTTTCCCCTCCCATTTTTTAATGAAAGGGGTGATGTCATCCTCAGAACCATCATCAACAATGATAATTTCAAATTGAATTTGACTCGTTGTTTGTACACAAAATCCTTCTAAACATAAGTCTAAAGCATGCGGTTGATTATACACAGGAATAATAACAGAAACATCCATATGTTTAACCTATATACTTGGAAAAGATGATTTCTAGAAACTGTTCAATCGACTCTTCCAAGTTAAAATTTAATATTTCATCAGGTATTTCTTTTCCAGTTCGATTTTCGAGATGAATTAAAAATTCGGCAAATTTAAGAGAATCAAACCCTAAATCTATAAAACGATTTGAAAGAATGATTTCTTCTTTTGGCAAAACGCCACACCCTTCATCACTAAGTAAATCTACGACGATCATTTGAAATTGTCCCATAATATACCTCCGATTGATAAGTCATTACTTTTCGATCCTCTATGACTGCATACGATTTAATCAACTGGTCTAGAAGTTGAACATGAATGGTTACGATATTCCCTGCAGGAATGATGTCTAAAAATCGAACGTTTACATTTTTTATCATAAATTCACTTCTTTGTTTTCCTATGATGTACTCCACTCCTTGAATAATCGCTTCTGTAAGCAATAGTCCAGGAAATATACTCAAATCTTCAAAGTGGCCTATTAATAAAAAATCCCCGTTTGACACAAATTTCTCAAAAATAATTTCTTTTTCATTTAATGTAATACATTTATCAATTTGATTTATCGGTTTTTTAATGTGGTGGTTATAGTTTTTCTTATTCATGATGTTCACCAACAATAATGGCTCCTAAGGTTAAGTCCCCTTCATTTAAAATGACTTCCACATTTTTATACCCTGTTTCTTTAAAAGCCTTTTCCCACTTCAATTTGGTTTGAAAACCATTGATAAAAAATTTCCCATTTTGATAAATTTTGTACCCAGGAAGTAAATTAAAGATAAATTCCTGATGTAAGTATGAATGGTTTAAATCTCTAATGCATTCTGATAAAATCACTTTTCCACCTGGATTTAAGCATTTTTTTATCCTAACTAGTGCAGCTTGAATATCAAAAGAACAATGAAGGCCATTAATCGAAACAATATAATCATATTTTTCTCCATTCAGCTGAGTAAAAAGATCTTTATCAAAATTTACAACAGATGATTCTATATGGGGGAACTCTCTACTTAAATGTCTGACAATCATAGGGCTTACATCCGATGCAGTATAATGAATCTTGTTATTGTTTAGATTATTTAATATACATCTTGTTCCAGATCCATAACCTGCTCCTAGCTCCAATATACTTTGGCCATCTTCCATTATCGGGTTCAGGTATAAAGCCAGCCACTGATTATGAACATAATACAAATCGCTCGGGTGTTGAAAATAATCCCTCCAGATCTGTTCACCCTGAGCCCCAAATAATAAATGAATTGGAGAATTTTTTCCTGATAGAATGTATGCCCAATGATCAGCAACGAAATCTATCATTTTTAACGAATGTTTGATATTTGTTTCTATATTTATATCTATCCATGTCTCCAATTTTTTTTCTGTTCTGCTATAATAGTCAGCATCTTTTACATCCTGAACAACATACAGCTCCTGTACTAAAAAATTTAGCGCAAAATCTAATGAAGGAATAAATGCTTCTGTACACTTTAATTTATCAATTATCTCAAGTCGTTGATGGGCAACAGCAGCACGTAAAAACAATCCATGTAGATTGAATACTTCTAATATTTTCTCAGCGGTGTAACGACTAGCATATTGATATGCAGTAAAATATTTCTCTGTAAATAAATTAGTAGAAATCGCCATATTCCTTTCTCCTAACGAATTGATTTGGCAACGCATAATTCTCCCTTACAAATTACCTTCTTTTCTACTGAGGCTACCCCATATAAAACAGCTTGACTATCAACGATTCTAATAGGGGAAATTTCATATTTGACTTTTTCTAAATGCCAGGGCAAATCTTGAAAGCTTTCCATTTTGATCGAACCCAACAGCGGAACCTCATTCTCTCGCAAAGGTTTTGTCTCCAAAGTAATAAAAATAACAGCTAGTTGAGCTAAACCTTCTGTTATAAAAGAAGCTGGGAAGGTTTGAATATGATCTTTTATGATCGATGTTGCTTGTGAAATATAATACGTTCCTCGAATATATTCCCTTTGTTTATAAGCTGTAATATGATCTATAAAGCGGAATGGCCATTTCTGGGGCAACATATTAAAAAGTTCCATCTTCCGTAACATCCTCAACAATATCTATTGGTTTTTCAATGATCGTTAAAAAAGTAACACCATCCTGCGTTTCTACTATATGTTTTTCATTTTTGCCTGCAGTTAAAAAATCTCCAGGACCAAGAATATCATCTCCAACCTTCATGGTTCCTTCAATAACATAAGCATATTCTCTACCTGGATGATCATGATATGGGATAAACCCTCCAGGACCAAACCTGACAATAAAAGCCTGTGTCTCTTTTTCTTCGTCTGTTTCAGAATATAACATTTGATACTCTGAATTATGAAACATACCTTCTATCCAATCTCGATCTTCTTTTTTAATGACAATATGATCTTGTTTCATTTTCATTACCCCTTTCCTGCTACAATAACGATTCTAGAACTTCGTATGTGGAAATCGTCTAATTTCAAACTTCCATATAGCTTCTGTACTTTAAATCCAATCGTTTCTAGTATGGTTATTAATTCATGGGCTGAGTATATCCTTACATCAAGAATGGAGCTTTCTTGATTGTTATCTTTATTCCAACTGATCACTTCACGCCATCTACTGTTCATCGGATTGAACTTCCTTTTTGACCAAACGATCTGATCACCCATTTCATTCCATGCATTTTCCCTATATTCATTTAGCATAAAATCTCTATTCTCCGTATCAATTAATAACTTTCCACCTTGGTTTAACATGTCATATATTTTTTTCATTGTAGTTTTATCTTCATGTTCATCAACATAACCAAAAGCTGTGCCAATACTTAAAATGGCATCGAATTTCTGCTCGCTATCCAAATCTTTAATCTGGTTTTCAATCCAAGTAATCGGTAAATTCCCAGCATTTTTTCTAGCGATGTTTAGTGAATAGTTTGAGCCATCAAAACCTGTTAAATGATAACCTTTTTGAGCAAGTGGGATTGTAATTCTTCCGTTTCCACATCCCAAATCTAAAATGTTAGAATCAGTTTGCAAATTTAAAATATTTTCTATGTTTTCTACTTCAACTTGTGTTCTATCTTCTGTAAGGATATATTGAGAAAATTTTTGATAGGCTGAGCCAAAAAAGTGTTTCCATTCATTATTTTTACTCATAGATTTTAATCTCCTAACCTATTAATAATATGCTTGATTTTAGCGCATCAATCATATAATCCATATCACTCTTTGAAATATTTAATGGTGGATATAAACTAATGACGTTATGGGAAAACGTTGCTAAAATCCCTGATTTTTTAATATTGCTTTTGATGGTGTTAAATCTCTCAACATCTTCCTCTGAATCTATGTTCAGTTCTATTCCAATCATGAGACCCTTGCCTCGAATTTCCCTAACGATGTCTTCCTTATTCAGTCCTTCTCTTAGTTCATTCATGATATATTCCCCTGCTTCTTTCGCTCTGAATGGAAGATTTTCTGTTTCAAAAATTTCCAAAACTTTGATAGCGATCGAACAACCGACAGGATGTCCACTTAAAGTTGTGCCATGTGGAAACCCCGAACCTTTCTCAATCAAATGGTCCGTAATTTGAGAAGAAAACAAAGTGGCCCCCAAGGGAAAATATCCAGCGGTTAATCCTTTAGAAATTGTGATAATATCAGGGTCTAACATGAGTGAGGAGCTGGTTAGCCATTCACCTGTTCTACCAATCCCTGTAGTGATTTCATCTGCAATAACAAGAATGTTGTATCTCCTCGTAATTTGCCTCACCAATTGAAAATATAAATCTGGAAATACACGAATGCCATTCACACTCTGTACTGGCTCTATTACAAAAGCTGCAACGGTATCTGGTCCCGCTTTTAAAATAGTTTGTTCTAATTCATATGCAGCTTGTTTCGCATGACGATCATCTAACTCTTCTTCTTTTTCACGAAAATCTTCAGGTGAAGGGCTGCTTATACATCCTTGTAACAGGTCACCAAAAACACCCTCAAACCCTAAGTTTGTAATCGAAAGTGCTCCCATGCTTGACCCATGATAACCACCATTCACACTGATAAACTTTTGTTTATTTGGCATATCATTTTCAATAAAATATTGTCTTGTTGCTTTTAAAGCTGATTCCATTGCACCTGTCCCATCATTTGAGTAAAACACAGAACTAAATTTCGGTGCTAAATTCAATAATTTTTCAGCTAATTTATTTGCAATCCAGTGTCCCTGATTCACCATAATGGAAGCTGAAAGCCTGTTATACTGTTCAAAAATAGCTTTTAAGATCACTGCATTCGATTGATCTAATGAGTAGGCTGCATTGGATAAATTTAAAAAGGCTTGATCATTTTTGTTTAGTACCCAATGCCTTTCACCTTTATAAGCCATAAAGAATTGATTATTGACCTCTTCCTCCGTTAAATTGCTTTTTTTAGGCATATTCGTAAAAGGATGAATCACATAATATCTACTCATTATGTTCCCCCTTCATAGGCAGGTTGTTGTTCTCTTTAATATGAAGCGTTTGATTCGATTTAATATCTTTCAAAGATTGGATTCTTCCACTAGGCCATTTTATTATTATTTCATCAATTTTTTTCCGTTCTCCAATTCCAAAATGTATTCTTGGGTCACTTTGCCCACCAAATCCATTCCCACCATCTTTTTCAATCAGTGTTGTTTTATCTCCCGACACGATAGTTACCCTTGCACCAATAGCGTCTCTATTACTAGGATAAACACCTTGTAAACTAAGTTTTATCCAATTGTTTCCTTCTATTTGATTTTTATAAACTCTGGCCTTCCCTCCTTGGTTTGCAAAAACCAAGTCCAACTCACCAGAATTATCAAGGTCTACGACAGATACTCCTCTTCCATCTTCAGTGAAATCAATTCCCGCTTGTAATGCAACATTTTCAAATCCGTTATTTGACTGCATAAGATTCAGAAATAAAAATTTATTTTCGTTTCCTGATAGATCTTTTTTACCAATAGCCGGCCAATTTTTAGTATCTTCAACAATACTCTCTGGTGTTGTAGCAAGTGTTCCTAAATCAAACCAGTAATTATCTTTACTTTTTCCTGTAATAAATCCATTCGTGACGATTAAACTGAACTCACCACTATTATTTGTATCGAAGAATTTAGCTCCCCATGAAAAACCAGCAAAATTCAACCCTAATTTTTTTGCGATATTCTCGTATTGTCCTTCATCATTTGGATACCAAAAGTCATTCCCTTCAATAATATAAGTAGGTTTACTTACATTACTCACATAAATACCAAGTTCTCCTTTATGGAAAATATCTACAAAATCAGCATTCATGCCTTTATGCGTATCTAACCCAATGCCATTACGTTGAATGATTTTTTTAAATTTCTTTCCGTTTTCATTTATATAAAGTACATCAGGACCAAAATCATTTGCATTATATATATCAGGGTAACCGTCGTGATTGACATCAGCTGAGCCTGTAGCAAGTGTCCAACCCGTATCATTGAGATTTATTTGTTCTGCTATTTCAGTAAAAGTACCGTCTCCATTATTTTTATATAACTGATTAAAACCGCCGTTTCTAGCATTTTCAAAATCATCATGCATAATTTTTGTTGTTTTTAGATTCCATAAGTTATTCTCACTTCTAAAATAGTTGCCCACATAAATATCTAAAAAACCATCTTTGTTATAGTCTAAAGTGATTGCTTTCGCAGCATAGGAGAATTGATTAACACCAGCTTCTTCAGAAACTTCTGTAAATGTCCCGTCTCCATTATTTTTGAAGAGCTTGCTTTGACCCCAAAATCCAACATACAAGTCAGACGTTCCATTATTGTCGTAGTCTAAGAATAAAGCCGTTGCAGATATTCCTTCTTGATTGATATCCGATAGAATCGAGTCAACCTTGGTGAATGTACCATCCCCATTGTTTTGGAACAAAACATTTAAACTGCCTTTTTTGGAATTTGTAAAATAAAGATCCATATATCCATCATTGTTGTAATCCCCTGTCGCAACTGATGCACCTGTTGAAGCTAACCAAGGCATAATGTTGTTCACCTTTTCATCAAAAACAGGGATTTCATGATCAAACTCAACATTGGCTACCTCTGTTACCTCTTTAAAATTAAAATTTAAGTCCACTTTTTCTCCTGCACCGAAAGTGTTACAACCTGCTAAAATTAAAATACCGGAACATAATAAATATAAAATGTTACGAACCTTCATAAAATTTACCTCCTCTTTTCTCTACACACTCTCTTACAAAATCAATCCATAAGTAATAAAATTCACCTTGATTGATTTCATCGTTCTCGTTTAATTCTTGCTTTACAGAATCAACGATATCCAGTAAGGCGGTTACTTCTCTTCTTTGATTCACATTTAATGCCAACATCATATTTTTAAATAATTGGGGATTTTGCAACCTCCTTGCTTCAAAACCAAATCCCATTCCTTGCAAAAAAGCTGCCTTTAATAACTTGGGAATTTTATTTGTTACCATGAAAACTTGATCCATTCGATCAAAAAAGCTATATGCAGCAGCTAACCCTAACCCTGATGCACAATCTTTATGATATTTTTTAGGTAAAGCTGCCAAACTGTCCAAAGCAAGCACTAAATCAAATTGTTTTAAAAACCATAAACATCGTCCAATTCCTTGATATAATACTCTTTGCTCTCTTTCTTTCAATACTTGAAAACTAGCAATAAAATGGTTGTCTTGATGATAACGCTCTAAGGCTGCAGAAAATCCAATGCCATCATAAATCACTGGAGCTAAACGAGGGTCTAAGTGATTGATCCATTTTTGATATCTTGCTGGGTTAAAAACATAAACCTTGTATAACCACCACCCTAAACCAACATAATATTGGTATATATTTGTAGGATCCACTTTTTTAACATGCCTTTCAAAATATTTTTTTTGACCTGTAACCGTCAATTTCGCAGCGATTGCCATACTATAACCTTCATATGCAAATCCAAGATAATAAGGCTCAACCTTTTTCATCATTTTTTGTTTCACATGTTTTGGTGTGGTGATCCACTGCAAACCTAATTTAAATCCATAAAGAAAACTAGACAGAATTTTCTGAAAAAAGAGATTGTAAAAATCATTCTTTTTTCTATCAATATATCGATGAAACGTCCTAGCATATATTATTTTTAAAATCAAAAATTTGAGAAACACGAAACCAAGGATAAGAAGTACAACATATAAAACGAACATCATTTAAACCTTTAACTTTCCTAGAAGATCATTTATACAAGTAAGATCTGCTAATTCCTGTTCAGTAATTACAATAGATAGCTCTCTTTCAATATGGACGGCTAATTCAAGTGCCATCAGAGAATCTATCCCTAAGTCAGGGAAAGGTGTATCAAAATCTCGATCAGATACCTCCCTTTCAATCAGGTCACTTATAAATTCTATAACCACATCTTTATACATAATTCATTCTCCTTTTCTATAAGTACGTGTTCTATCTATAACAAGCCACCATCTGGTATGATCACTTTCCCAGTGATATATGAGGAAGCTTGAGATAATAAAAACATCACAGTTGCAGATACTTCACAAGGTTTTCCTAGTCTTTGCAAGGGTATCTCTTGTGTTATATTGATGCCTTCTTCTTTCATCAGTTCCTTGGTCATATCCGTTTCGATATAACCTGGGGCAACACAATTTACCCTAACCCCTAAAGACGCTAATTCTTTGCTTAATGATTTAGTGAAACCTATGATACCTGCTTTAGCAGCTGAATAATTAGTTTGACCCATGGTACCCGCTAAGCCAGATACGGAAGATACATTCACAACACACCCTTTGGCTAATGCTAATTTTCGAACGAATTGTTTTGAAAGTAAAAAGGCAGACATGAGGTTCACATTCATTACATCTTTCCAATCTTCTTCGCTTAATAAAAAAATCGGTTTATCGATTTTCATGCCTGCATTGTTCACCAAAAAGTCCAAATTAGGAACTTTTTCTAAAGATTCTGTTAATTTTGTGATTTCATCTGTTTTTCTAAAGTCTACTTGAATACCTTGGATTGTTGGAGAAGAATGGATTGATAATTCCCTAATGATTGATTGAGCAGCTTCTTTTTGTGAAGAATAGGTAAATATCACATTTGCACCTGATTTCACTAGATCTTGAACAATTTGTTTGCCTATTCCTCTTGTTCCACCCGTAACCAATGCAGTTTTATGTTTGAAATTAAATTGAACATCACTCATTGTTGCCCCCACCTTTTTAAATTTTTGAAAATAGTGAAGCAGAATGAAACCCTCCATATGCAGATACAGTTTTCATGACATGATGAAGATCTTTATATTCAAACTTTGTTGCAATTGTAGGAAGTGGTATTTTATGGTCTACCTCACCATAATTTAAAATTGGCGGTATCGTATTTGCTATAAGTGATTGAATCAATAATACCGTTTCACTTAAAGAGCTGGCTCCTAATGAATGACCGATATAAGGTTTAAATGCCGTAATTAGCGGCATCGCTTTTTCTTGAAAACACTTTGCTATTTGGTTTGCTTCATATTTATCCCATAGCGGGCTGCCTGTTGCGTGCGGGACTAGTAAATCCAATTGATGAATGTTTAAATCCCCCATGATTTTTTTTATGATGTTGGAATAAGTATGTTTTGATACATCAGGCAAAGTCATTTTCCAATGGTCTTGTTGCAGTACTGCACCCTGATAACAGCATTTAACAGGTGCATTTCTGGCAGCAGCATGATTGCTTGATTCCAACACAATGCCTGAAGCGCTATCACCTAACACTGTGCCATCCCTGTTTTTATCAAAAGGACGAATCACCCCTGATTCAGAGCAAAATCCTCTTTGTTGTAACCAAAGATATTCTGTAAAATGCGCATAATCTGAAGAAACGATGAGTACAACATCGCTTTGTTTGCTTTTGATAAGCAAATTCCCTAACTCCAATGCATAGGTTCCTGAAGCACAAGCATTATTCACTATAAATGTTGATCCACTTATATTTAAAATTTTTGCCAAATAAAAGAGATGAGGAAATGACTGTAAATTATAAAATTGCTGCTGATGGAGTGCAAATTTTTCCCTCACATTTCTAGCTTTATTTATATAATCGTCATCCATAAACATTCGATCGATTAAACTCACAACTCCTGGATTTTCATGGGCAACAATAAGTGATACTTTGGAATTTGGATTCACTTGTAACTTCGCATTTTTTAGTGCTAAGATGGAAGATAAAACTAGAAGTCTAAAATCCAAATCATCAATTAAATGATTTTCAACCATAACATCGATCTGTTTTTTCGAAAGCCAGTTACTTAAATCAAATTTTTCAATTTCATACACTGGATATTGAATGCTTTCACTATCTCTTAATGTTTTTATTCTTTGGGTGATCTTTTGCCTTTTTTCCAATATCGACTGCCACACTTCCTCAATACCAATTCCTCCAGCACTTAATATGCTTGTCCCAGTTACAAGGTTATCTTGCAATATCATCACCATCCTCACAAACAAAACAATTCGCATCAGAACTCTTTTTTAAGTAAATGTGTGTTTTTTGTTTTAATAAATATAGGAGTTCCAAAATTGCAAAAGATGAGTTTAGTTTATTTTCTGCCTTTATATCGATCAACTTCGGGTTTTTATCCATAATGATTGTATTCTTAGATGGATGTGTCGAAAGAAGTAAAGAAGCAATTGATTCTTTTTGGACATGCCTAGATATTAATCCATGAAATAACTGAGGAGGTTGTAGATTCAATTCGCATATCACGACATTTTCCACTAATTGTTTCTGCAGCAAATCCAAACTAAATTCCAGTGCTTTTAGACCAGAAAACTTGCCTTGTGAAATGGTAATGTTTGGTCCAGTGATATTAAACATGATAGATGCATAACCACTTATGGAATTAATGACTGTATTAGGAAAAATAGCTGGATTAAGCTTGTCTGCACCAAACTTTTCAACATCATTATATAACTCTACGATGGGATTTAAATTTGAGAAAGTACTAGCGATGATAACAGCCGTTTGATTACATTTTTGTTTTGGAATAGGTGTCCCACTGTTTTCAAGAACTTGTTCAATTGCATAACAAGCTAACTTTGTTTCTCTGGGTAATCTTTTAAAACCTGTAAATCCTAAACGTTTTCCAACTAAATCAACGTTTATATCCACTTTTTGTTTTTCTTCTTTAAAGTAATCCTCAAGCCTATTGCCTGGTAGTTTTTCTAAACCTATGCTGTTAGGGGTTAGTACGCTGCTTCCTTTAATAAAAGTGTCAAACATTACTAACACTCCTTCTAGTTAAATACAATCGATATGGAATCATAAATAAAATCGTACTGATAAACAACGCATAAAACGGAGCATTTGGAATCCGCTGTATTCTTAAAATTCCATCAATAATCGCAATGAATATCGCGAATAAAATCCTTCCTTTTCTTGTATTTGGTGTTGTTTTTGGATCAGTCATCATAAAAAAGGTGAATAATTGCATCGATGCTCCTAACAATGGTCCTAAGGCGGCTAATAACGGGGCACCAAAAACAAAGGATCTTACGAAAGCGATCATAGTAAATGTAGATAAAAAGGCAATAACAGTGTCTAACCTCTTAGCAAAGTAGGCAACAACAAAACCTAAGAGCAGAATGATCGTCATCACTTCAAAGCCGTTTGACCATTGTTTTGGAGTAGTCACTGCAAATTGAGGCAAGGTGAATATAACGATAACTACACCAATATTGTTCGGGTTAAATAGATGCCCTCCCTTATATCGTAAAATATACTTTATACATATAGATAAAAATGCAGTCAGCACATATGGCCAGAGTAAGTAGGAATTAATTAAAAGGCTGACGCCTAATGCAGTAATAAAAGCACTTTTAGGAATAATCCATTTTTTTAATATGATCCTTGCTAAAGCGAGTTCCGTAGTGACTGTAGTCAGAATGGATACAAAGATCGCATCTACTCCTTGATTAAAATTCAAGTATGTTTGTCCAGCTACAACAAAAGAAAGTAAAAAAACCAAAATTAAATTCCTTGGATCAATTTTATAATCTGTCCATGATGTAATAAGATCTAATTTTTTTTCCACCATTATGGCCTCCCAATTATAATTGAAGTATTAACTCCACCAAACGCATAAGCATTTGACATCATATGATCAACATGAGTTTTTACCGGAGAATTTTTGATCACATTTAATTTTATTTCAGGGTCCTGATTTTTCAAATGAATGTTAGGGGGTAAAGTATTCGTGTTGATAGCCTGCACACATAATGCAGCCTCAATGGCACTTGCTCCGCCTAACGTATGTCCAATTTGACCTTTTATAGAACTTACATATGGATTCGTATGGTTAAAAACTGCTTTAATTGCCTTTGCTTCCATCAGATCATTTGCCGCGGTTCCCGTGCCATGCGCACTCACATATTGGATATCCTCCACACTAATTCCAGCCATCTTTATCGCTGATTTCATTGCATTGTTCGCTCCAAGACCATTCGGATCTGGTTGTGTAATGTGATGAGCATCACTGCTTAGCCCGTAACCTAACAATTTAGCTCTTGGCAATTTGGTTCTTTTCATTAAATGACGTTCACTTTCAAGAATTAATACGCCAGCTCCTTCACCTAAAATTAATCCTTTACGTTCCTTATCAAATGGTGTGCATAAATCCGGACTCATAGCTTTTAAACTCCTGAAACCATGAATAGCGACCCAAGAAAGGACATCCACTCCTCCAGCGATCATCACGTCTGCATGTTGATAAAAAATTTCATCCATGGCTCGACTAATCGCAATATTCCCTGCTGCACAAGCATTTGTAATCGTCCATGAAGGTCCGTTTAAATTTAATAACTTATAGGATTGATTGGCTATCGTATCGGGACCACCTTGAAATTTTGCATGAAACGACTTGTTTAACAATCTTTCTTCTAAACAATCAATTTCCCCCATCGTTGTACCGATGGCTAATCCAATTTTGGCGTTGTCATTGATCTCTAACTCAGCGTCTTGTATTGCTTCTTCTGCAGTTTTCAGGAATAACTTTGTTGCATTTCCGATGTCATCCTTGTGGGAAAAATTACAATTAAGACCCCGAATATTTGGTATTTCACAAGCATTCAGCTCTAAATTTGGAAACTTGCTTATTTTTTTAGTTCCATGTTTACCAAGCAGTATTTTTTTCCATGTTTCCTCAACCGTAGTTCCAACAGATGTACATACACCAATTCCAGTAATATAAACATTCATACCCTCATCTCCACTACCCTATTTTTGATCCCAAAGGCCACTGATATCTGTTAACATTTTGTCAGGTCTTTGGAAAATATCGATTCCCCTTTCTTTTTTTACGATTGAATATGCACCCTCTTCACCTGACCCTACTCTTTCTTTTAGTCCAATATTATCTGGATATAAGTTATAACCATCCTGCCATACTTGAAATCCAGTACTAATTTCACCACCCTTAATCAATGCATCTCCATAAGCAATATAAATTTCCTGCCAGAGTGGATTTTCGTAGTTTTTATATTTTTTTGCGATGGATAAACAATAGGATAAATCCTGTTTTGCTTTATCAATTCTCTTTAAACCAAGGGGCCAGTATAAATTATTTAATCCTCTAGCATAATGAGCCAACCAGTGGTATTCATCATTTTCAATGATTTTATTTAATTCACGAATGGAAAGAGTTGACAGTTTCCCAAGAGAACCTGTCCCTAAGTTTAGTTCTTGTAGTTTGTCAATATAGGCTAAGGCGAGTTGTAAGAAGGCTTCTTTGGAGGTGTAATTCATTTCGTTTATATAGTCAATATACTTATTTATCTCACCATTGTTATTCATAACAATCCTTAACTCATTGAGATAAAAAAGATTTTCCTGATCTTCTTTCAAATGCTGTTTTAATTTTTCTACTACCAAATGATATTGTTTTTCATTATGTAGGTTTTGGCTTTCATTTGTTTCAATAACATATTTTCGATAAGAAGCTCGTTCATTTTCAAAATTTAAACTTAAATCATTCTTGGAAAGATCTGCATCAACATCTGGAAGTTCATATGGTTTTAAAAAATCGTAAACAGCATAACTAATGGTCAAAATTACAAATGCCACTAAGATCGTTACAATTTTTTTTTGCAAATTTTATCAGTCCTCATTTATTATTTTTTTGTATTGTGATGGATTAACACCCACTAACTTTTTGAAAGTTCTAGCAAAATGTGTCAAATCAGTATAACCTATTTCATAACAAACATCTGTCACTTGTAAATTACTTTCCAATAAGAATTTTGCCTTCTGAATTCTCTTCTCAGTAATGTATTTTTTAAATCCTTTTCCCATATATCTTCTAAAAAATCTTGAATAATGTGTGTGACTAACAAACATTGTATTTGCTACATCTTTGAGGGATAAGTCATTGCTGCACAAGTTTTCTTCGATGTAAACTAAAGACTCATAAAATAATGGGGAGTGAGGCTGTTCTTTTAAACTCATGCCTAAATCATTTACTAAATTGATATATTTTAACGTCTTAAGAAAAGAAACCATTTGAAGCTTTCCCACTCCCAACATACTAATGACGGGGACTGCTAGTTCTTCTAATTTAAAATGACTTGGAATTTTTTTGAATGGAGACATGAACACCAGTAGTTTATATTTTTCAGATAATAGTTTTTCTTTTATATTAATTAAACAACTTATAACTTCTACTTTAAAATCTTTTGAAAATTTTTCGAGCAAATTATTAGTATCATTCTGATAAATTAAAACTAGAATTTCATTCAAAACGTCTCCCTCCTCGATACTTTTTTGTTCCAAAATTCCTTACATTATGTTTCATTTAAATTGTAAAAATCATTGGTATTCAAATAAAAATATTCATGTTGTAAATATGGTAAATACAATGAACAGCTAAAATTAACTCTGGAAAAATACATGCTCCTTCACCTCCTTTCAAATGATTACCATTATTATCTCTTAGAGATATCCAACATGACTCAGCACAAATTGCCTAAAATCATGCATAAATTGTCAATTAAATGAAAATAAAAGATATTTTTGACAGAAGTGATGATGAAAAAAAAGCCAGTAGATCCTTTAGTTGATGAGAATCTACTGGCTTCTTAAAAGAACAAAATTTTAACTATCCAGTCATTATGCTAGTTTATTTATTTTGCAGAATACCCTCCGTCTACTGGTAATTCAATTCCTGTTATATAGGCAGACTCATCAGAAGCTAAAAATAATACACTTCTTGCGACGTCATCAGGTTTTCCAAATCGAGGTAAAGGAGTAAGATTCATAAACATTTTCATTATTTTTTTATTACTTATTAGATTTTCTAGCATTTGTGTTTGAATGAAACCAGGATGTACAGAATTAACTCTAATGTTTTGTTTGGCATAATCTATGGCTGCACCCTTTGTTAATATGCGTATTGCACCTTTTGAAGCGGAGTAAGAATTTCCTCCCAAACCTCCAGATAATCCAGTTATTGAAGAAATATTAATGATAGATCCTCCATTATTTTCCATCATATTTGGAATTACATGTTTCATTCCCAAGAAAGTCCCTGTAAGATTAACATCAACAGTTTTCTGCCATTGTTCTACACTATCATCGAGCAATGAAGCAGCATTTACTATTCCTGCATTATTTACTAATATATCTATTTTCCCAAATTGCTCAATCGTATCCTTTACAACTCGAATCCAGTCTTTTTCTGATGTGACATCGTGATAAAATCCAATAGCTTCTCCACCATTTGTGTTAACTTCTGAAACGATGTCTTTTACTTTATCTTCTAAAATATCAGTAACTACCACTTTTGCACCTTCTTCTGCAAAAAGAAATATTTCCGTTTTCCCCATTCCACTCGCAGAACCTGTAATAATAGCAACTTTGCCATCTAATCTCCCCATATTTTCTCAACCTTTCAATATCATATTTTGGTAAATTTTAATTCCACTGAAAAATCTTATCTTCCACAATAGAATTATTATCTCTTAGGGAGAGCTGACATGACTCAGCACAAATTGATTTGAATTAGGCATATTTTGTTTAAAACATGAACATATCTTCACATTTTTGGATATAACATGGAGTACAATAAGAATAATATATATATATAAAACACTGAACTTAAAACAAATCCATAAAAGGGATTTTATTACATTTTTGGTGATGGAACTTTAGGCATTAAAAAACGAAAAACAACCGCTCTGCTGTGCTAGAGCGGTTGTTTTTCGTTACTTTTTTTCTACATTACAATAAAATTATGTCCAACCTTTAATCTACTATATTTATAGTGTAGTTATACTGACGAGGTTTCAAGAGTAATGACCGTAATCTCAGGTCTGCAAAAAAAACGAAAAGGATAAATTGTTGTACCTATCCCTTTGTTTGTATATACCTTTAACGAATCCCCTACTTCATACAAACCATTTACGTACTTTTTAGCCATAGGTGGCGTAATAATATGTCCGATTAAAGGTAATCTTATTTGCCCTCCGTGGCTATGCCCAGAGAGCTGTAAATCTATCGGATAATTCTGTGCAACATCTGCAAAATCTGGCTCATGAACAAGCAAAATCGTATATGTATCTTTATAAGCTTCTAATAGCGTTTTGTCCAAATTAGGATTACCATCCATAATATCATCGACACCACTAATATTAATCACTGCATTATTTCTTTTAATTTGTATATTCTCATTCACGAGCAGATTGAATTCTGAACGTCTTAAAGCTTCAGTAACCCCTGTAGCTGTTTTTGTTCTACTTCTATAATCATGGTTACCTAATACTGCAAACTTGCCATAAGAAGCCTCAAACTGTTGTAGCTTAGGTATATAAGCTTCTAATATAGAGGCATCTTCATCTACTAAATCACCCGTAAAACAGATGATATCTGGATAATGAGCATTTACTTGTTTAATTAAATCATCTAAATATTGATCATCCATATGAAAACCAAGGTGCAAGTCACTAAAGTGAACGATCTTTAATCCTGAAAACTGTGAAGGTATTCTTTTAGAACTCAACTTAATCTGATTTGTTTGAAGCCACTTTCTCTCACCAAAATAAGAATAGGTAGGGATGGATACAGTTAATCCTATTAAAGCTAAGCCACTTTTCCATATTTTTTTCAGAAAACTTCTTCTGGAAATCTTTTCTTTCATCCCAATCTCACATCCCAATAAATACATATGTTAACACTTTAACAGATTTATTCAAAACCTTCATTAAAAATGCATGTTCGTATAATCTTTTCAGCACTGAAAAGATTATACGAACATGCAGAAGCAACACCTGTTGTGTAAACATTTGGAATACGTTGTTTTATCAAAAAATCCTAATTCAGATTGAGGAACGGACTCTTTATACAACAAACGTTATGTTAGGTGTTAATGAGGGTAAACGTGATTGAATTTATTATCATTGTTGATCATAACTTGCTCTGGCAAGCTCTCTTCGCTAGTGCAATTGCCCCCTTCAGTCCGGCATCATCCGCCAACCCTGGTGGAACAATATATTGAGCAATATTTTCTTGTGACAACTCATTAAAAGATAGGTAACCATTTAGTTTATCTTGAACCATTTTTTGAATGAGTGGAAATAACTGATGTTGCTTCATGACCCCACCACCCAGGACAATTTTCATCGGTGAAAGGGTTAAAATAAAATTAACAAGCGCTTCCGATAAATAATAGGCTTCCAACTCCCACACTTGATCTACATCTTTTAAGGCAACACCTTTTTTCCCCCATCTCTCTTCTAAAGCAGGTCCAGCAGCAAGCCCTTCTAAACAATCATGATGATACGGACAACAGCCTTCATAATGGTCTTCAGGATGTCTTCTCACGCGAACATGCCCCATTTCTGGGTGTGAAATCCCACTTAACATCGAACCTTGAACAATAACACCTGCTCCAATACCTGTGCCGATGGTAATATATAAACAGCTAGGAAGTCCTTCTGCGGCTCCCCACATACTTTCGGCAAGGGCAGCAGCATTAACATCTGTGTCAAAACCAATAGGCACGTTCCAAATCGAGCTTATCGCTCCAGCAAAATCAAAATCCTTCCATTCCATCTTCGGTGTATTTTTAATATATCCATACGTTTCACTGTTTCGATTTAAATCAATGGGACCAAAAGAACCAACACCTATTGCATCCAATTGAGTCCCTCTAAAAAAATGCTTTACTTGTGCCATCGTTTCTGTTGGATTCGTGGTAGGGATGGATACACGATTTGTAATTTCGCCTTTTTCATTCCCAATGCCACAAACAAATTTTGTTCCACCTGCTTCAATTCCTCCGAAAATCATATATATCTTCACACCCTGTCAACATTTATTTGTTTGTTTAAGAAAATGATGCAATGCCCCTAGTTGTCCAGATTGATTATAGAAATGACAATGGTCAAGTTCTGTTAACTCTAAAGCTTCTGGGCGTATGGTACTAATTTTTTGTTTAATTTTAGAGATGAAATTATGCTGTGAGCTGATTCCACCACCGAACAATATTTTCTCAGGTGCCATGACATGAATGATGTTTAAAGTTCCTATTGCTAATGTATGATAAAAAGATTCTACCTCTTTTGTAACTCCTTCATCTCTCTGCTCATATAAAGCAAATATCTCTCTTCCTGTCAAAGGTCTCTCTAATTTCTTTGAAATTCTATCTTCCAAGTTCCAAGTTGATCCTAATCGGCTAAAAGAATATTTTTCAAATAGAAGCTGTTCAGGTGTTTTTGAATCAGCATGAAGTAACATTAAACCAATCTCTCCAGCCATGCCATGTTTTCCTCGATATAAGTTCCCATTTAAATATATCGAACCCCCAATACCTGTACCTAACGTAATGCAGACAAAGTTATCAGTATTGACAGCATTGCCTTTCCAATTTTCGGCTAAAGCCACACAATTCGCATCATTTTCCAACTCAATCGGAAGTCCAGTTTCTTTTAACTTTTCTTTGACATTTGAATGCATAAGATCTATGACAGAACCTGCGTAATACACCTCACCTGAGTTTATATCCACAGCACCCGGAATACTTAAAGCGACTCCTTTGACAGGGTATTTTCTTTTACTCTCGTTGATTAGTTGTAATAGCAGTTCATAAATTTCATCGTTTCCTTGCGCTGGTGTAGGATATGAAGAAGATTCAATCGCTACACCTTCCGCATTCATAATTGCATGTTTCACTGTTGTTCCACCAACATCAAATATAACATATCGTTCCATTGTGTTCACCTACAAATAAGATTAAAATCCGTTATTCTCAGCTAACTTACTAAACCAAAGTCCGCTTTTTTTAACCATTCTTGCACCATCTCTATTTAAATCTACAGATACAAGACCGTAGCGATTTTTATATGCGTTTAACCAAGACCAATTATCCATGAACGTCCAAAGATGGTAACCTTTCACGTTGACTCCTTCTTCGATAGCTTTATGGACCCACCTAAGGTGACCTTTGAAAAAGTCAATTCGATAATCATCATGTATACAGCCATCATCATCTAAGAATCTCTGCTCATTCTCCACGCCCATTCCGTTTTCAGAAATAAAGCATTCAATATTGCCATAATTGTTTTTTACGTTGATCAAAATATCGTAAATTCCTTTTTCATATATTTCCCATCCACGATGAGGGTTCATCTTGCGTCCTGGCATTTCATAATAATCAAAAAATTGTTCTGGCATGAAAGGTGCTTTAGGATTAGGAATATGCTCCTTCGCTTTAATCCTTCTCGGTTGATAATAATTGATCCCTAACAAGTCAATGGTATTCTCTTTTATCGTTTTTAAATCTTCCCGTTCAAACGAAGGTAAAAAGTTGTGATTTCGTAAAAACTCTACAAGTTCTACAGGGTATCCTCCCTTAACAGATGGATCTAAAAAAGAACGATTGAACAGTAAGTCGGCAATATTCGCTGCCTTGACATCTTCAGGATGAGCACTGCGAGCATATGAAGGAGTTAAATTGATAATAATACCGATTTTCCCATCCTGCCAAAGTTGTTTGTATACCCTAATCACTTCTGCACTGGCCAACATGGAGTGATAAGCTACTTGAACCGCTTTTTGAAAATCACATAGTGCAGGATAGTGATGACCATATAAATAACCACATTCTACCGGTACGATTGGTTCATTATGAGTAAACCATTTTTTTACACGATCACCAAAAAGCTCAAAGCAAGATTTTGCATAGTTAACATAAAACTTGACAACATCTCGATTTTCCCATCCCCCTATCTTTTGCATGTCTAGTGGCATATCAAAATGGTATAAATTGACGAATGGTTCTATTCCTTGTTTAATTAACTCGTTGATCACATTGTTATAAAACGAAACAGCCTTTGGATTGACCTCCCCTACTCCTTTTGCAAACATTCTTGACCACGAGATCGAGAATCGGAAACTGTTATGCCCTGTTGCCTTCATCAGTTGAATATCTTCACGATATTTTTCGTAAAATTGCGAAGTTTGAGTAGGCCCTATCCCATGATGAAAACGATCAGGTTCTGTCTCATACCAATAATCCCAAATGTTTACTCCTTTCCCATCTTTATATGCTCCACCTTCCATTTGCGTTGCAGATGATGAGGAGCCCCACCAAAAATGTTCAGGAAAGACAAATTGTAAATCTCCGCAATGATCTTCATTGGTTTGTATCATACATTTCACCTTTCAATAAACATAGTGCGGATGATCCATTCATCATCCGCACCAGTTTGTTTAAAATCAATGATTTTCAATCAGGTGGTGTAGATTCACCATCTGATTCGCCGATGTTCAAGATATGCTTGAACCATTTCACTCATTTATTTACCCTTGTGCATTTCTCCACTCATCATATTGCTTTTGCATTTCTTCAATAACAGTATCTATACCAGCATCCGTAAACTTTTTATTCGCTTCAGACAAGTATTTTTCTGGATCTACAGCCCCGTTCATTAACGATTTGTTGTACTGTTCCGCTACGTTAGAGATAGCTGCTATTTCAGTACGAACAGAATCAGTGTCAAATACAAATCCTAACGTAGGTGCATTAGTTGATGAATCATTAAAAGTTTGGAAAGATTCCCATTTATCATCTGGATCATCCTCATATAGAGGTAGGATGAAATGATTCCCTAGTGCAAAGGTAGGTACGGAGTAGCGCTCTGAGCGCACTGTACCAATATCTCTAATTTTTCCACTATCAAGTGTTTCATAATGGACACCTTCAACTCCTTTATCAATTGTAGTACGGACAAAAGGATCGGTATTCAGTAAATCCATAAACATCATTACACGTTCTGGGTTGTCTGATGTAATTGAGATGGCATGCATAGAGCCCAAAACTGAGTTATTAAACGTAATAGGATCATGCATCGGTTGAACGACTACCTCATAATTACCAGAACGCTGCCACAAAAGTTCTGCATAAGGCTGGTACATTTCTTTTCTAACAAACCAATTTTCTACTTGGTAATCATAAGTCGCATTTTCATTTGTACCGGCATCAGCTGGTATGTAACCTGCATTATAATATTGATGCATTGTTTTTAACGTTTCCATCGTTTCTGGTTCATCATACCAATTCACTATTTTCGCTTGATCCCCATCCATGTTCACTGCAAACGGTAATTTCTCTTGTAAGATGTAGTCAAACGGCAAATATGGTGAAAATGGTGCGATTGGTGCTTCTATATCTGCTTCATTATTTTTAATCGTATTTAAAAACGGTTCTAAATCTTCTAAAGATTGAATCGTTGAAATATCCATATTGTGTTTATCAACGAGACGTTTGTTGAATACATATACGCTTTGTTGCCCAACTTCTTTGTTCACAGGAACAGCATACAATTCCCCATCAATTTTTGCACCCTCTAAGAACGCTGGATCAATAACAGCCTTCATATCCTGTCCATATTGATCCATAAGATCATTCAATCCTAGAAAAGCACCTTTTTGAGCGTTTATTATATAATTTGCTGCCCAAGAGCTAGTAAAAGCGATATCAAATTTATCACCAGCAGTAATCATTGTTGTCATTTTTTTGTCATACTCACCCCAGTCGATAAACTCCAAATCTAGAGTAGCATTAATTTTTTCCTTCAAATATGGATTAAGCTCTTCCAATACCAAATCAAGATCTTGTGGAGGCCCACCAATCGCGTACCACTTGATCTCATACGGCTCAAGCGTGGCATTTGTTTCTGTGTTCGTTGTATCTGTGCCAGGTTCTGTTGTTTCATTATCACTACATCCTACAAGTATAAAACTAAAACTTAACACTACTGACATTAATAATAAAAACTTCTTCATTGTAAAACCTCCCTTATAATATCAATGTATCTATTCCTTAACACTTCCTACCGTTAACCCTTCTACAAAATATTTTTGGAAAAACGGATAAGAAAGTGCGATAGGTAATGTTGAAATAACCACCATAGCCATTTTAGCCGAATCTTCTGGTATAGCAATACCCGCCTGTAATCCAGATATCAATTTCATTTCCTTAAGAAATTCAATGTTGCTTTCAATCTTGGAAAGCAGCGCTTGCAGCGGATATAAATCTGGATCAGTGATGTAAAGAAGTGCCTGAAACCAGTCATTCCAATAAGTCAGTGTACTGAATAACGCAATTGTTGCAATAGCGGGTAAAGATAAAGGCATCACAATTTTCATAAATATTTTAATTTCACTTGCACCATCAATTCGTGCCGATTCAATCACCGCTTCCGGTACAGATCTTATGAAAAAGGTTCTCATAATGATGATCCAAAATGCTTGGACAACAAGAGGTAAAATCAATGCCAAAACGTTATCTCGTAAACCAAGAAATTGTGTCACAACGATGTAAGTTGGTACTAAACCACCACCGAACAACATCGTGAAAAAAGCTAAAAATGTAAAGAATCTACGATATTTGAACTCTTTTCGTGATATCGCATATCCAAATAAAGAAATCATTACCACACTTAACAATGTCCCAAATACAGTAATAAACAGGGTGACCCCAATCGAACGTAGTATTTGTCCCTGCGACTTCCACAAATATTTATACCCTTCTAAACTCCAGGCATCCGGAATAATCTGGAACCCATTTCGTATTAAACTTTCTTCAGCAGTGAAAGAAATAATAATGACATATATAAATGGAAAGAGGCAAATGAACGAGAAAACTGCCATCATGATGCTCAAGATAACATTAGAAATCCCCTTTAAGCCATATGGAGTATATCCATTTGTCAATGTCAATGATGAATTATTTGCTTTTTTTGTCATGGTCATATTCCCCTTTTCTAAAATAAAGCATAGTCTTCATCAACTTTCTTCACCACATAATTTGTTATAATCACTAGCGCAAAACCCACAACTGATTGATAAAATCCTGCAGCGGCTGTCATACTCATATCCCCTAATGTTGTCAACCCATTATACACATACATATCGATGGTATTTGTAACGTCATATAATGCACCTGAATTTTGTGTAACCTGATAAAACAAGCCAAAATCAGAGTAAAAAATTCTCCCAATATTCATAATGGTCAATATCATCATTAAAGGAGTAATCATCGGAATCGTTATATGGCGGATCTGCTGCCACTTCGATGCTCCATCAATCATTGCCGCTTCATAGTAGGAACGGTCGATGCCGACAATAGCTGCTAAGTACACAATCATCTGATATCCTACACCTTTCCACATCGCCATAAAAACAAGAATGAAAGGCCAATAGATCGGCTCGTAATACCAAGAAATCGCTTCCACTCCGAAGAAAGATAATAGACTGTTAATTGCCCCGCGATCAGTACTTAAAAAGGTCATAACAAAATAACTTACAACAACCCAAGATAAAAAGTGAGGAAACAGCATTCCCGTTTGATAAATTTTTGTTAGCTTTTTATTTGCTAGTAAACTTAAGCCAATTGCAAAAGCCACCGCTAAAAAAAGTCCTAGAAAAATAAATACTAAATTGTATAAAATCGTGTTGCGTGTTATCTCCCAAGCCACATTCGTTTTAAATAAAAACTCGAAATTTTCAAATCCAACCCATTCGCTATGCCATAGGCTGGCGAAAAAGCCATCTCTATGAATTCTAAAATCTTTAAATGCAATAACATGTCCAATCATTGGTAAATAAGAAAAAATGATGAACCAAATGGTTGCTGGTAAAACAAACATTAGCCATATGCGATTAGCATATAAATCTTTTAGAGTATTTTTAAACCATTTCATGTAGCCCTCCGATCCTTTCAATTATATTTCTCTCCCTCATCTATATTGTATAACCGTTCAATCTCACTCGATAGTTAACAATTATTAGATTTGCTGGACTAATCTTATTTCCCAAAATCTACTATGTTCAAATAACCTGAAAACCAATACAACAGCAAACTCTTTGGTCATTATATGGTGGAAAATCACACTTTCCTAACATTAAAAAAACTCACCTTTGTGTTACGTAAAGATGAGAAAATAGATCAATCCACTTTATTTTTACACTTGTTTACTACGCCACTCCGTTGGGGTTAAACCGATGCTCTTTTTAAACTGCTTGTAAAAATAAGTAGGGTCTGAATAACCGACCATCTTACCAATTTCACCCACTTTATACTGGGGCAGCTTCAGCAGTTTCTTTGCCTTTTCAATTCGCAGGTGGTTAATATGATCTGAAAATACGGTACCCACTTCCTTTTGGAAAAGCTGTCCTAAATAATTGGTATTCACATGGAAACGCTGGCTTAACGTCTTTAAAGAAAGTTCCTTATGCAAATGTTCATGTACATATTGCAAAACACTTTTAATAATAGGACTCATTTGTTGATTATGCCTCTCAATATTTTCAAAGGTTTCGATAATAAACTGGTTCATAACTTGTTTCAGCTCTTCAATCGTATTTGTATGCATAATTCTAGTGACCATTTCCGAAAAGACGTTTAGATCTATTTGAGATTCTATTGCGTTTAAAACAATCGATAATAGTTTAATGGCAAATCCTTTAGATAATTTTGGTATATCAACTGATATCACTTCGACAAATCGCTGAAATGCCTGATCAACCCACTGCATGGCACCATCTAGATCACCGTTCAATACATGATTCACAAGGTCTTGAAAATTGTAATCTATCATGAGATTTGATGTTTGGAGATAATTTTGAGTTCCTGTTTCCGTAATCACGTGCGTGTTTTCAGGTAGAACAAAGCGATAAGCCCTTAATTCTTTAACCCGAAAAAAGCTTGAAAATATTTCTTCTATTGAATTCGCTTCTGACCCAAGAGCGATAAAATATTGTGCAAGTTTTTTATGATTACGCAGTTCGGCTTGCAAATGTTCTACGTCCTGCTGGACATGACTCACTTCTACGCCAGACCAAATTAAAATAAATTCCTGCTCTGGACTTAATGTACAAATACAAGAAAAACAAGATTCAATCCACCTTCTTAATTCAGAGAAAGATCTTTTTTGGGTGGTTTGATCAAATTCCACCTGCAAAATAGCTACAGCCAATGGATTCATGAATGGTGCCATCCCATACAATTCTAAGCGATCTGTAAATTCTTGATTGCTAATGTCTTGGTTCAACCATCTCCATATACTGTTATCTCTAAGTATATAACTATCTTCATCATCATGTTTGGCTTTATCTAATTTTTCAACAGCATTTCTAAGCGTAGATATAAGTTCTCCTTCATCTATCGGTTTTAACAAGTAATTTTCAATCCCTAAAGAGATCCCTTTTTTCACGTATTGAAATTCTTGATAACCAGTTGCGACAATAAACTTCATATCTTGATTTCTCTGTTTAATTACCTTAATTAGTTCAAGACCGTTCATATTTGGCATCATGATGTCAGTGATCAAAAGGTCACATTCCAGATTTTCTAATGCTTGTAATGCCTGCTTGCCGTCATACGCTACTCCAATGACCTGAAGACCATAATCTTCCCAATTAATAATGGACTTCATACCCTCTACAATAAATGGTTCATCATCAACTAAAAACACTCTATACATGCGTTTCCCTACCTCTGTTCCAAAATGGAACCAGAATGTTAATTGTAACCTCGGTCCCTCTATGCTCTACACTATTAATCTCAAGTCCATATCCATCTCCAAATTTCAAACGAATTCTTTGATGAACATTCGACAAACCTAAGGAATCTAACACTTCACTTTCATCATTCAACATCTCTCTTATTTTTTCTAAGCGATCGCTTTCAATACCTATTCCATTATCTTGAATTCGAATACTTAGTGTCTTCTTCTGCTCTTCGATATGAATTGTAAGCAAATTCGAGTATTCATCCTTCCTTAATCCATGCAGTATATAATTCTCAATAATCGGTTGAAGAATAAATTTTGGAATAGGATAAGCTAATATATGCTCTGGAATTTCATAGACTACATTTAATCGATTTGGATAACGAATTTGGAACAAATTCAAATAGCTTTTTACATGTGAAATTTCATCCTCTATGGTCACTTCATCATGATTTTTCATCGAGTAACGGAACATTTTCGTTAATAGAACAATCATTTCACTTGTTGTCTTGTTGCCATCAGCAATGGCTTTCATCCGAATCGCTTCTAAAGTGTTGTACAAGAAATGTGGGTCAATTTGTGATTGCAATGCTCTCATCTCGGCTTCTTTTTGCTTAATTTCAGACACAAATACAATATCGATATATCGGTTTAATTCTTCTAACATTTTGTTAAAACTATTCGATATCGTGCTTAATTCATCCCTTTGGTTATTATTTTCTGGGATTCTTACATTTAAATCCCCGGTTTGTACTTTTTTTATTGATTGTTCAATAGACTGAATGCGCTTTGAATATTTTCGCATGGTCCAGTATGTCATTGTGATGGCTGTCGAAGCTAAAGCTACAGTCAATAACAACATCACAACATGAACTGTTGTCACTTGTTCAACTTCTTTTTTTGGTATCATACCAACAAACATTAACTGCGATCGCTCATCTACTAACTTGTTAGCATAAAACTTTTCTCCATCTATCTGAATCGTATTTATTGACGTTTCATAACTCGGGACATTGATATTTTTTAACAGAATCCCTCCTTCTGTGGAATATAGAAGTTTTCCCTCTTCTGTATATACATATACCGTTCCCTTTAACTGCTCCTTTTGTGAATCTAGCAGATCATTGATTCCAGCATAATCATAATATACATTTAGTATACCTAGCAGCTCCATTGCATTTCCGTAGTACAAGGGATGGGATATTTGAAATGTATTTTTAGATTTTTGATCCATATGCCGTCTAGAATATAGTTTTTTTTCACTGAGTGATTTTTCACTTGTTAAGGTAACTGCTCTCACATCTTCATCTTGTCCAAAATAGTCTTCAAAAAATGACCAACTACTAACCATTTGAAAGGAACTGCTTAGCATATATTTTTCTAGACGATATTCTATTAATTCTTGTTCACTATGATCCAATGAAAAGACAATTTCATCCATTATTTCTTTGTTTGTATAACTAAGATCATGAACCGCTGTTTTCAGCAAATCTTGTTTATGATTAAAATAAGTTTCCATTCGTTCTAAAATGGCAGTATTGGCGTCAATTTTTCTCTGTACCTCTATTTCCGTATAGTAGGACCACAGAACAGCAAAAAGTAGAAACATAAAAATGATAATAATTAAAGAATTTGCTAGCAATATTTGAAAAAACACTTTATGTCGATATTGTTTAATTTTATTGAACATTGTTGACGATACACCTCCTGCTCCTGTTGTAAATATATGTGTATTGTCTGGATAAGCATATAAACCTAACATCTCTTGAAAGATGCTAAGTTTATTATACTAAAAAAATGTGTTTACCTTCGTAGGAATTTTATGGCGAATGTTTTGATTTCATAGGGTTTAATGGAACAATTGATCGAATTCCCCTTAAAAATGTCGGATATCGGTTGTTCCATTAAGTCAACCTCTTGCCATTCTTCAATACCCCAGTCTGAAGTAATAGTTACTTCAGCTCTTCTTCCTTCAAATTCATGAAGACGTACAATAACCGCATGATCATTCTCTGCTTTTTTAATGGCATCGATATGAACGTGATGGCAAGATAAGTTCAAGAATGATGAAAACGGAGCAGTTAACGTACCTTTTATCGCCTGTAATGGCTCGTTTAAAACCCATGCTTCTCGTACCGTTTCCGCTTGTCTCCAATCACCTTGATGTGGTAACAGTGAATATGTGAATTGATGCTCTCCCTGATCTGCTGTAGGATCAGGATGAGTGGCTGATTTAATCAATGTCAGTCGCATGATGTTGTCCATAATGTCGTAACCATATTTGCAATCATTAAGCAAGCTGACTCCATAACCTGTTTCTGATAAATCAGCCCACATGTGACCGACACTTTCGAAACGTGCCATATCCCAGCTTGTATTTTGGTGGTTTGGCCGCTTCACATTGCCGTATTGAATATCATAGGTTGCTTCAGTTGTACGCACATCTACAGGAAAGGCCACTTTTAACAATTTCCTTTGTTGATGCCAATCCACGTTTGTACTAAAATCAATCCGTTTCGAACGTGTATAGACAATCATATCTTGACTCATGGTTGATTGTAGATAAGTCCAGTTAAAACGAATTACCGCTCGCAATAGACCACATTCAACCAATTCCACAGAGGTGAGCTCTGTTACTTCTTCCATTTTTTCCTTATAGAAAATATCAATATCCCATGCATCATGCGCCAACGGTTTATCCTCAAACACCTGAAGTATGTTTCCTTTTTCCCTATTTGCAAAGACTTGTCGCTCGGCAACCTTATCATAGATCTGTACGATCTGTCCTGATTTATTCCATTTAATCTTATAAAAAGGTGTATTAATTGAAGAATCTGTATAATCAAATAAACTCACTGATTCTGTCTGATGCTTGTTGGAATGAGGTTCAAATAATATTTCTGTACCAGAAAAACCTTTTAAACCTAAGACCTGCACATACCATCCGTGCTCCGATCTTTGAGATATTAAGTGGTTTCCTTCCTGATCACGCCAATTACCATCTTGTTGATTTACTTCATCATATGTTACCTGCACCAGCTCTCCCTGTTGCCAGTGTGAAGCGTTCATAACTGTATACTGCTGTACACTAGAATCTATCAACCCAGCCAATGCTTTATTAGAGATACTTCGATGCAGATCCCAAGACTGTTCATACTCTACTTTGGAATCCTCATAAACTTCCTTGATTGAGGAACCTGGAATGATGTCATGAAACTGGTTACGCAGGATGATCTTCCACCCTTCATCCAATTCCGCTTGAGGATACTCATTCCAACCCCTGCTCAGAGCATTCATCACATTTAACCATTCTGCTTCACGGTAGGCCAATTCTAGTTTGCGGTTCATTTTTTTATTGTGTGCTTGGCTTGTATATGTACCACGATGATACTCAAGATACAGCTCACCGTCCCATGTATGCACGTAACCTTCCGTATTCTCAATATTTTGATGGAGTTTGTCGAAAAATTCTCCCGCTTTTGTTGGTTTCACTTGAGGAAGACCCGGCATACGATCTAATCTTCTTCGTAACTCTAACATATCGCGATTGACACCACCGCCGCCGTCACCGTAACCATAAGACAATAACAAATCCTGATTTACATCTTTATTTTGATACGATTTCCATAGACCTTTAACCGTTTTCGCTGATACAAGTCCATTGTACGTATAAAACCAAGAGTCATCTGAATTCCAAGGTTCAGGTGTTGTTATAAAATGAGTTAAGATTTCACTACCATCTATACCTTTCCAATGAAAAGTATCATGCGGCATGCGATTATATTGATTCCAGCTAATCTTAGTAGTCATGAACGTTTCAATTCCTGATTTGCATAAAATTTGCGGCAAAGCCCAACTGTAACCGAATACATCAGGCAGCCATAGATATTTACAGGTCACACCAAATTCTCTTTCAAAAAATCGTTTTCCATATAAAATTTGACGTACTAATGATTCGCCACTTGTGACATTACAATCAGCTTCAAGCCACATTGCTCCTTCGGGCTCCCACTTGCCTTCTTTAATACGTGTTTTCATTTGATCATATATTTCTGGATAGTCCTCTTTTATATATTCGTACAGTTGCGGCTGTGTTTGTAAAAAAACATATTCTGGATACTGTTCCATCAAACGAAGCACGGTCGAAAACGAACGGGCCGCTTTTTCTCGTGTGTGTTTTAAACGCCACAGCCAAGCAACATCAATATGTGTATGACCTATACAATGGATTGTTACTGGGTGCTGTTTTTCAATTTGGTTGATCTTCTCATTTAAGTTTGCTTGCGCTTCGTAACAAGATTGATAGAAACTTTCACTGCCAGGTAAAGACCAATCAATCATTAAGTAAGTTTGGTTCAAGGTATTTAGTAGAAGTTGTTTTTCTGGTTGATCCTCGCTCAATTCTTTCACAGTTTGTAAAGTGGCAAGCGAAGTATAATACAAATCATCCACTTTTTCATCCAACCAAGCGATTTGTGCCGTTTTGATCTTATGCTCTTGCTCTTTAAGAAGACCTCCTCCTTCGAGACCAGACCACAACCGAAAATCCAAACGATTCGTTTTCCCTACTGCATCTTCTGGAAAAAAAACTTCCTGATGGTTAGAATCAACACCTTGATAAGGACGTCCGTTCAAAAACAATAACGATTCAAAGCCTGAATTATTCCCACCACCAGTATTTCCAAAATCAAATAAACCGACAGTTTTTCTCCCTTTCCATTCGTGTGGGATGTCCACATCCGCCTGAAGCCAAATATATTTATCCCTTCCTTTCCAGTTATCGTCAACGTTTATGGTTTGATTAGAAGTCAACTCAAGTGGATACTGGCCAATCTCCCCCTCATCCTCCTGACAACGGAAACTGAAAATCCCCCTTTTCTGCTGGTATCTAAATGTTAACAACTCTTGAATTCTCGCCTCTAGTTTGTTTTCTGTATGAAACAAGTCCACTTCTTCCTTTCTGAGCATTTAGCTAAATATTTAAATTGGATCAAAATGATTCTCTCTAAAAAAAACATTTCGGGAGAAAAATATCAAAAAATATCATTTCCCCCGAAATAAAATAGCTAAAATCAAATTAGTAAATGAATTCATTCAGCATAGCTGAAGCTAATCACTGAGCAGGAAACCCATAAACTTCAAATTCGTAGATTCTAGCTGCTTGATCACCGCCCTGTGTCGGTTGATTAACCCATAAACGTACATATCTTGCTGACGTTAATGCAATTGAATCCTCTGAAATAGCTTTTGTGTTCTCCATCACTTCAGTAACAGTTGTCCAACTCTCACCATCTGTACTGACTTCAATCGAATAGGCTTTTGTATTATAAGCTGCACCTTCACCACCAGCTTCAGCATGTTTTGTCACAAATTTAGCGATGGAATATTCTACTCCAAGGTCAACTTTCAACCAGTGCGGTGCATCACCTAATGCACACCATTTATTCGTTACTGTCCCATCCACAGCAAAAACCGCTGCTTCAGAAGCAGCACATGCATCGTCGGCCTCTACAAACTTGTTCAATGCAACATTCGTCATGTTTTCAGCGCCTTTTGTAACAAAGATCAGATCTTCTTTTGTTATTACGTTTTCACCTTCACTATTAATAGCAGTTAGGGTTACCGTATAAAGACCTTCGTTTGCAAACGTCACAATTGGATTTTCTTCTGTACTTGTTGCTGGCATTCCACCTTCAAACTCCCAGTACAATGATTCTGTCACTGATGAAGATGTGTTGAAAAACTGAATTTCCTCACCTGGACCAATCACTGTTTTATCCACTGTAAAATTCGCTACAGGAACTGGATATGAGGGCCACTCCATCTTCACTCCAGCATCTTCACTTTTTTCAAAATTAGAACCTATAGCTACGATTTCAAACGATGTTTCCGTTTCTTTTCCGTCACGTCTCATTTCAGATACAAAGAATATTTGATTTGGTGTAGCACCGATAAATTCCTTACTTCCATCTGCCATTATTCTGTAGATCTCGTAATGATCTGCGTCAGTTACTGCATTCCATGTAAGTGATACATCTGCAAAAACAGCATTTTCAAATGAACTATCTTTTACTTGGAATAATTCTGGTTGATCTAAATTCAATTTCTCTTTTTTGTTATACAACTTCATCTCGCCTATACTCATCGTGTAATCTTGAACATCTTCTTCACTTTCAAAATATAAGGAAATAGCTGCAATTTGTTTTCCTTCATATTTTTCTAACTTTAATACTTGGGTTACCCATTCTTCTTCCATACTGTCATCTTCATCTTCATCATCTTCTTTATGTAGGTAAATAAATTGGTCTGGATCATCTAATAAGCTGATTCCTACCTTCATATCTGCTTCATTTGTATTCGTCTGATAAGTGATGGATAGTTCTGTATCCTTATCTACCGTTAAATTCGTTTTATACAACTTAATATTTGTTGGTTCATCTGCATCAACCATCCCTGATATCTTCAAAGAACTTCCACCATAATATGCAGTTTCCCAATCAAATTCAGGGGTAAGCAACTGTCCTCCTTCTACTGTCCAGCGCCAAGTTGGCAAAATGTCCTGTAGGCTGCGATTGTTCCAAGACTGCTCACTCATGACCTCTCCATCAACTGTGAAAAGGTTACCGCTGCCCGTATTAAAATGAGTAACAAACGGGTATTTATTAATCACTGTTTTGCCTATAAAATAATTCGCCATGCCTTTCCATCTTCCAGGATCTTCTGTATTAGCAGGATCACCATCTAATCCTACCCAAAAGTCTTGCTCCTTCTGGTAAAATTGCTCCATTGTATCCGAAGTTTTATATGTCCAATCTGGACGGTAAATACCTAAAGATGCATAAGGTGCTTTGCCAGATGGGAAAAGCCCGTTCCATGGTACATTTGTTGAAGTTCCAGCCGCTTCAGTATCAATTCCAGCGAATAAATCATATGGACTTCTGCTAATTTCATTTGCTTTGTTATAACTCTGTTGTTGATTGCTCCACCAAAAGTTCAAAAACATGCTATCAGAGACACGCTTTTCTCCATCTTGCACAAAAAAGCTGTTTGCATCTGTTAAATAATTTTGCCATGATATATTTCCATCTCTAGTCATGGAATCATACCACATAATATGCATGCCTTCGGGTTTCTTCTCTTGGATATAAACGAGGAAGTCCTGCATTTTTTGAGCTGTTTCTTTGGTCCCACCATTTGTTTCTTGGTTAAAAAACCAGCCATCAAAACCATAGTATTGTGCGACTTCAATTAATTTGTCGGCAACTGGGAAAGAACCATCTGCTTCCTGCTCAAGCATTTGTTCTATCCAAGCAAACTGCCCCCCAAATACTTCTGGTGGAAAGAAAACGGTACCTAAGATGGGAACACCATTTTTGTGGGAAGCATCGATTACATCTGCACTTGGTGGAACTATGATTCCCTCACCTGATGAACCAGCCCAATACACCATAATATCTACATACTGCCAGTAACCAAATGTGTTAGAGTAAAAGTCTTTACTACCTTGTGATGGTACACCACTTGTTTGTTGATTTAATGCGGACAATGCTACAAGTTTTGCCTCAGATTGTGCTGTGTCATTCACAGCGTACAGTGTATTTCTCTCTGCTAATGGGACCTGGCTTCGGTTGTATACTGCATCTGGGTCAGTTTCTGGACTCCATTGCATTAGATCCTCTGGAAACCAATACGATGAGTGTGGTTGTTCGAATGCTGAACTTATAGTAGGAATAATAAATAATAGTCCCAAACATAACAATGTACCTAATAACAACTTTGACTTTGACATCATTGGACAACTCCTTTTGGATTAATATTTATTTTGAAGCCTTTGATAAAGCGGACTTCCTTTGACAGCAATGTTGAGTAAACTTAAAACAAACTCACTAAACATCGAATTGGCCCAAGAAAACCAATCTCTTGTGAAGTTCTCAGGATGATCAGCATCAAATCCCTCATGCATAAATCCAGTTCCTCCATCGGTTTGTTTAAACAATTCTAAAATATGAGTTTTTTCTTTTTCATCATTGGCAGTCATCCCCTGAATGGCTAATGCAATATGCCATATATAATGATCAGGTGTATGTGGACTGCCGATTCCCTCGGCTTTTTTTCCTTCGTAATAATAAGGGTTGTTACGGCTCAATATAAAGTTGCGTGTATTGATATATGTTAAATCTTTAAACTCACAGTACCCTAAATAAGGCATAGCAAGTAGACTCGGTACATTCGCATCATCCATGAAATTGTAATTTCCAAATCCATCGGTTTCATAACTGTAGATTTTGTCATAAATCGGATGGTCAAAGATACTGTAGCTTTCAATACCATTTTTAATTTCTGCAGCTAACACTAGACATTGTTTAGCAAGATCATAATCTAGCAATACTTGTTCACATATCTCTACTGCATACTGCAACACGACGACGGCAAACATGTTAGAAGGAATTAAATATCCATAGTGACAAGCATCATCACTCGGACGAAATGCACTCCAGGTCATTCCAGTTTTTTTCACTTCTCCACCTTTTCCATCACGTGTTAATGTATCTGATTGACGAACATCATAACGCTCAAAACGGTATGGAGAATCTTGTTCGTGATCTTGCTCTGTCTTCCATACTTTTAAAATGTTGTTCAAACCTTGCACGAAGTTGTCATCGAAATGAGTGGTTCTGCCGCTGGATTTCCACAGCAAATAGGCGAGCTGGACCGGATAACACAGAGAGTCAATCTCATATTTGCGCTCCCATATCCATGGAGTCATATCGGTTTCATCCGATTGATGCCCTTTTCCATTCAAGTTTTCATTGAATGCATTGGCATACGGGTCATGGTTAATGTATTGAAACTGTCTGCGTACAACACCCTCGATGAGTGCAGCCATTTCTTCATCTTCCTCAGCAAGGATTAGATAGGGTCTTACCTGTGCAGCTGAATCGCGAAGCCACATTGCTGGAATATCTCCAGTAATGACGAAGGTTGTACCGTCATTTTGTGGCTTTAATGTTGTCAGGTATGTATTTACGAAACACATCTCAAACATGTTTTGCAGTTTGGCATCATCAGGAAAGTGTTGTTTTACTTTATCTATTAGATTTCGCATTGATTGTGGAATGTCGATATTTTCTTTTTTCATGCTGTCTGATCTCCTTTTGATAGATTAATAGGTCTTGTTCTACCTTTCACGTCTTTTTTCCATTCCCCATCCTAAAGTAATGATTTCATACGGTTTAACTGTTTTCCTTATTTCATTTCCTTCATGAACATTGTATTTTTCCTCGACAATGTTGCTATGAAAATGGGATGATGTATCTTCAAATGTTGCAGTTAAGTTTACGTTTTTATCAGACGTATTAAACCAGCGGGTCATGATATCATTGCTTTCTTCTGCCAGTTTTACAGAGGTCAGGGCGAGTGACTGTCCTTGCCATTGCAAGAAAGATTTTGCTTTTGGTAAATCTCCATCATGCGAATCTGTTTGAACAACGATCAATGGTGTTTGGTATTCATACATTTGCTGTGCCATTTGTGAAGTAACCACATTCCCTACGTGTGGGATGATTGTCCATTCTGCTGTATTTTCTCCTAAACACTGCGCTTCAGGAGTCGGAAAGACTCCCCAGTCACCTAGTTCAGAAACTGATCGAAGGATTGTGACTGCTATTGTATTTTTTTCCGGCAACACTTCGTACTCATTTAAACCCTTATTTCCGATCGTTAATCCTTGATTTTCATCTGACACACTGATAAACGCTTGCTGATGATGATCAAAGTTTGGGTTTTCCCAATCTATTTCAGGTTGGTTGTTTCTTTTCACAACTTCAAAAATGCTATCTGCATAATGATGAGAACTGTGCAAATTCGTAGGATACAAGACACGGATACGATGATCTTTTGCCGAATTATTAATCAAGGCTTTAATATGTGGACCCTTTGCTTTTTTATCGAGCGCAAGTCTAGTACGAATTTGAATCACTGTTGTTTCATCTGAACGACCAGATGACCGATTTTTGTGCCATGTCAGTTTCAATTTTTCTTTTTCAAAACTTTCAGCAGCACATTTAGGGATTTCCCAGTTATGAACAATTTCTACAGCAGCACGAAGCGGATTATTTTCTATTACTGTAATGTTTGCGGCTAATTGTTCTGTTGTCAGCGAATCATCTTGTGTTTTTTTGAACATGTATTCATTTCCGATATCACCCGTGTTTTCGTAAATTCCGAGTTGATGATATACTTTACCCGTTTCTTTGTACGTTAACGTATAAGAGCCGTTATCATGAATTTCGATGTGAAGAAATTCGTTCTCTAGTTCACGATCCGAGGTTAAAATATTTCGTTCAGTTGTATGATCGCCCATTTTGACGTCTGTTACATAATAAGTGCTGTACCCCAATCCAGGAAGATCTTTAGCCATAAACTGTACTTCAATGATCTTTGCAAAATACGCTTTTCTAAATCCATCATCTGGTAAATCGTAGCCAAATTTCACACCTTTATCTTTTATTTCAGACAACTGTACGATGCCGTTACTATCGGTTATGTTTAACTTTGGCAGTGGTTTTGTTTGCAAATAATCTGGAATTTGTTCATAAGGCATGTCTTCAAAATATATTTTTTCAAATTCAATCACTTTAGTAATCACTTTGTTTCTTTTTTTACCTGAAGCGTTAAAAACAACAAGTGGAACGCTGTTTTCTGCATGATTAAAGTAGTTTGTATGGATATTTGCAGCGATTTCCGCTGTTTTATCATCAATAATCATTTCTGTCGTTTGTTTTGCCTTCTCAAAACGAGTTACCATTTCACGGTGAACCTCATCTACGCTACACCCACAAATACTATCATGCGGATGATTTTGCATTAGTGTTTTCCATGCATAACGCAAATAATGGCGTGGATATTCAAAACCAAGTGAATAGGCCATCACGGATAATGGCTCAGCGGCTTTTTCTAATAAAGATTGGCACTCTTGATTCATCTGTTTTAGGTAAATCCTTGCTGAAGCTGTATTAACGAGCGTAGACCAGCCATCCGTTCGCTGGTTGCGTAATTCTCCATGAATCGATTGCAAATTTTCAGGTAGATGCTCATGGATTGCCTCGATGTAATCATCAAAGTTAGAATGTACAAATTGGATATTCGGATATAGTTCTTTTGCTTTTTCTATCGCTTCTCCAATGTCTTTTTGAACGGGTTGATGGTCACATCCATTCATAAACAACAAATGTGGGGTTGATGCATATTTTTGTACATCATTTAATTTTTTGTCCCAGAATAACTTCGCATCTTCTCCTACCGGTATTTCATTTCCGTTGGAATACCAATTTGCAAAGAGAATACCTAACACAGAAGATCCATCTGGTGATAACCAGTTCATTTCAGAAAAAGGAGATTCATAACTTTGCATCTCTCCAACGGTATTATTAAATCCCGTTGGTTTTACTCCCCTGCCAAAAGCTGCGGTTTCAATTCCTGCTTGTTTCAATAGTTGAGGTGCCTGGCCGTAAATTCCAAATGTATCTGGGAAGTAACCAAGTTTTGTCATTACGCCGTATTGTTTGCTGTCCTGCAATCCGTACAATAAATTGCGCACATTCGCTTCACTACTTGTCAAAAAAGCATCCTGCAACACGTACCACGGACCAATGTATATTTTTTTATCTTGTATTGCTTGCATTAACTCCTGTTTGCGTTCTGGGCGAATCTCCAAATAATCTTCTAAAAGAACGGTTTGTCCATCCAAATGGAAGCTTTTAAACCGAGGATCAATTTGAAATAAATCCAACAAACGATCAATCAGCTTGACTAAATCATAACGATGTTTTTCAAATGGCATGTACCATTCTCTATCCCAATGTGAATGAGATATAATATGTGCCGTCAACTTTTCCACTTTTTCCACTTCCCTATTGTAAACGTAATCAATTTACTTTCTAGTAAGTTCATGATTTTACTCTACTTATCCTTACAATATTTTTATCCCAAGTTAAAGTCAATTCATCTTCTAAAGGAGATAAAGTTTTTCCATCATATCTAAAAAAAATCCATCATTTAAAAAAACAAAAGATTCAGGGATATCGGAATATTCAATAGATTGGGGAGGTACAAAGAATATATAAGAACATCAAAATAGTAGTGAAATTATACACGCGGACTTATGAAAATAAAGAAATATGTATGTATACAGAGGAGTTTGTCAAAATTAATTTTAAGAATTAAAAAAATGGCTCTGGTAATGAATACCAGAGCCATTTTCTTTAAACTTTATATTTTGCTTGGCAACGTCCTACTCTCCCAGGACCTTGCGGTCCAAGTACCATCGGCGCTAGAGGGCTTAACGGTCGTGTTCGGTATGGGTACGCGTGGTACCCCTCCGCCATCATCACCAAACGATAGACAGTGGTTACACCATCAAAACTGAAAACGAGTGAACTAATTCTCCATAGAAAGGAGGTGATCCAGCCGCACCTTCCGATACGGCTACCTTGTTACGACTTCACCCCAATCATCTACCCCACCTTCGGCGGCTGGCTCCCCTAAGGGTTACCTCACCGAC